>NZ_MJXO01000030.1:0-567 GCF_001762835.1 Campylobacter sp. BCW_6466 | reverse complement strand
GATTATAGTATTGTTTTATGGTATCAGCCATATCGATATTGGTAAAATAGCGAGAAATTCCTAGCTGTTCTTTTATGTCTTGATATTGTGCTTCATTAAAGTTATATATCTCATCCAAAGTAGATTTATGTATCTTAAAATCTTCAGGAAGTCCTGCAGCTTTGTTAAAATCTTCTCCCATATAACCATCTTTATCTACACTATAACCATAGGCTGTATTAGTAGAAGTATTACTTATATCTGCTTGTTTGTATTTTAGAGTATAAATAGAGTTTTTAAATTCACTTGATATATCATAATTAGGAGAATTTGTCTTACTACTTATACTAAAATTAGTATTATTGCTAGTATTTGTTGTATTAGTAGAATTTAATACTTCACTTCTTGCTAGAGTTTGTGAATTTGCATTTTGAATTTCATTTAATTTACTAGCATTTTGTTTTAAAAAAGAATTAGCAAAACTTATTTTAGAATTTTCTTTACTTTCTTTATTAGCTTTTGCTTGTGAAAGTATAGAATTATAGTTTGAGTTATCATTGATGCTAAAGATACTCATATTAATTCCTT
>NZ_MJXO01000029.1:0-45678 GCF_001762835.1 Campylobacter sp. BCW_6466 | reverse complement strand
GTTGAGATTTCTTTAAACAATATTTGCTCTCTTGTTTAAAGTGTTTTCCATACCTTGAGAAATCATTTCACTTTGTTTTCCATCAATACCTACTAATGATAAAGCCCATGAAGGCCCTTTAATAATTAAATTCCACATAATTACCGCTGAAGCAATTTTTGCAAATATAGTTAATAAGCCTGTGATTGCACCTATAATAAAGTTAGTGTGAAAATTATATACGCTAGTTTTAATTCCTGTAAATTGTTCTACAGAAACAAATAAGAAAAATTCGTCTACTAAAACATTTATAAATAATGATAAATATATAAAGAGAATAATTAATACGGGTTTTAAAAATATAGCCATACCATTAATTAAGAATTCAATAATTTTATCCATTCTTTTAGTTGCTAAGGAGAAAGCTACAACGAATGGTGAAATATAAAAATATTTTATCAAAGAAACTAAATAAGATACAAATATTATAATAGAAGCTGTAGTGCAAACCAATAATGGTATTTTTTGAAAAGTCCATTCTATTAACATTATAGCTATAGCATATCCTGTAATTGTTGAGGCAACTGTTCCTGTTATGTATCCAACGATAGCTCCACCTACTGTTCCTATGATTGGCACAGTAGAAGCTGCTGCTGCTTGAATTACAGCCATGAATTTTCCAGTATTTTCCATTACAAAATCTTTTATAGTTGAAGCTCCTGGTAACATCATCCATACTAATTTACCTGCTATCCATCCTAAAGAGCTATCTGTAATATCATCTTTACTAATTTCAATATCTCCTTTATTTATATTTTCTTTAGTGTTTTGAATATTTTTTTTAGTTGCTTTAATCATCCTTTCTTTTTGTTCATCTTCATCACCTTGCTCTTCTTTAAACATAGTTACTTCTGCTAAAATTGCACTACTTGGCGTAAATAAAGAATTTATCCATCCAAGTTGCATTTCTCTTACTGCAAAATAAGCATCAAGATTTTTCATTTCATTGATTTTTTGAGTGTTATCTCTTAATTTATCAATTTTTTCCATTTGAGAATTTATTTTAGTTATTTCATTTCTTGCTTTTAAAATATCAGCTTCTAAAGCTATACAAGCTTCCAAGGAAATATCGCCATTTTTTCCTGCCATATCATTACTATCTTCAGCTAAAAATCGTTTTATTTTTTCTTTATCTTCATCTGTTAAAGAAGTGATATAGCTTTCTCTAATGGCAGATAGTTGGTTTTTATATCTTAAAGAACAAGTTTTTTTATAAATTTCATCTCCTTGACTTATAAGAAACTCATTTTCTTTCTTTTTTTCTAATAAGGCTTTAATACCTTGAATATTTACTCCACCTATACTTTTATAAATTTTATCCATATAGGTTTTTCCACCAATTGCACTAGCCATATCTGCAATATCTGTTGATTTTAATGCAAAATATCTAATGACGTTTTGCATAATTGTTGAGTGAGCTAAACCATTTCCTTCGGGTATAGGCATAAAAAATGTTCCTATCATAATCATTGGAATATAAAATTTATGTAAAAATTTTTGCTTTCCTTCATTTTCGCCCCTATTTTCTAAGTAAGCTTGAATTTTTTCTGCACTAATTGAAGTAAGAAAAAATCCACCAACTAAAACAAGAATTAGAATTTGTAAATGTTGATAAATTTTTTCATTGGCTAAAAATAGATTTGAAAAATACGCCATATTGTTTTTATTAAAACCATCTACAGCTGAAGTTTCTTGCAAACTTATACTTGAAGTAGAAAATCCTTTATTTTGATTTAAAACAGAATTTGGAGCTATCAAAAAATCCATAAAACTTTGATTTTTTTGTATAGTTTTAATGCTAAAATTATCTATACCATCTTTTAAGGTTAATTCTCCTAAATTATAAGTTTTTTCTCTATCAATAATATTTGGATTTAAAGTTGCTAAAGCAACTAAATATTTTGCAAAATTAATTTTAGTATCGCTTGGCGTCCATTTAATTATACTTTCTAAATTAATTTTTCTATCTATATTTTCATAATTTTTTAATTCAGTATCAAGTCCTGTATACACTTGTTTAGCACAAGATAAATTAGTTTTTGAAGCATTAAATTTTAAATCTAAATCAAAATTTTCATTTTTATAAACTCTACAAAAAGTTGTCCCATTTTTAAAATCAAATCCTATGATTTGAGTTCCATATCCGCTATTAACCTTTCTACACTCCCAACTACATCCATTTTTAGAATCTATGTCATCATCACTATTAGGAAATATTTTTTGCATTTCTTCTTTAGTAGTTTCAGAAACAACTCCTTGCCCATTATTTGTTCCTTCTGCAAATAAGAAATTAAACAGCAATAAAAATAAAATTATTTTTTTCATTTGTATTTAACCTTTTGCTTATAATTGTTTTGAAAATTATTTTTAGCATTTAAATTAGGTTCGCCATTTAATTCAGGACACATAAATTTACAACCATTTTTCCATTCAGAACAACCATACCAAAATTTGTTTTTTTCATTTTTACTTTCTCTTTTTATTAAGTTTCCTTGATTACATTGAGGACATTTAAAAGATGTATTTAAATTAGTGCTTTTATTTTCTAATTCAGGTTTTCCATTAACAGATTTCGCCTTAAAATCACAACCATTAGAATACTCAGAACAAGAAAAGAATTTTCTAAATTTTCCATTTATTTCTCTTAAAAAACCTTTTTGACATTTAGGACAAGTTATTTTTTCTTTTTCTTCATTAGAAACAATTTTTTTGTTTAAACTCTTTTCATTATCAATTATTTTTAAAATAAAATCATTAATTGAATTTAAAAAATCGCTTCTTTTTAGTTTTCCTTCTTGTATCTCTTTTTGAGATTCAAACCATAAAGCTGTCATGTCTGGATTTGTCAATATAGGATCTAAATTTTGGATTAAATTAATTCCAAGTTCTGTAGCATTAACAACTTGCTTTTTATCCTTTGAAACTACAATATAGCCTCTGTTTATTAAAGTTTCTATGTGATTACTTCTTGTTGCTGGAGTTCCTATTCCGCCATTTTCGCCTTTTTTATCTTTATCTTTTTCTATTAAAAGTTTTTTGATTTTTTCATCTTTAACATATTTAGAAACTTGATTTAAATCTTTTAATAAAGTAGTCATAGTGTAAAATGGTTTTGGCTTAGTTTTTTCAGCTTTAATTTCAATATTTTGGCATTTTGCAAGATCGTTATCCTTAATATTTTTCAAAAAGCCAATTTCTTCTTTTTCATTTTTATTGAAATATTCTTTAAAACCAAGTTCTGTATCTACTCTTAATGTTGTTGAAAAAACATAATCTTTTATATTTATTTCTAAATTGTAGCTATCGTATTTACATGGTTCATAAAATTGCATTAAAAATCTTTGAGTAATTAGAGTATAAATTAATTTTTCATCTTTTGAAAGTTTATTAATATCAATTTTACTTTGAGTAGGAATAATTCCATAATGTGCTGAAAGTTTAGTATCATCAAATGCTTTTGATTTAATGTTTAAATTTACATTATTTTGTCCTATGTCATCATTAAAATTATTTTTAATCAATTCTATAATTTGTGGAGCTTCATTATAAATATTTTCTGGTAAGTATTCACAATCGCTTCTATTATAACTTATAGCTTTATGCTTTTCTCTAAGATTTTGCGTAATATCTAAGGTTTTTTTAGCCGAAAAACCATAAAGTTTACTTGCTTCTGCTTGAAGATTTAATAAATTGTATGGAAGTGGTGGATATTCTAATTTTTGATTAATTTTTAATTTTAAATTAACATTTTGATTTTCTGTTTCTGTTTTTATTTTTTTAGCAATTTCTTCATCTTCAATTTTTTCTTCCACTTTTAATGGAATTTTTATTATTTCATTATTGATATCAAATTCACCATTAATTACAAAATAAGGCTTGCTAATATGATTTTTATTTTCTAAATCTCTATTTACTATTAAAGCCAAAATTGGAGTTTGAACTCTTCCAACGCTAATTAATTTATTATTGTTTAAAATGCTATAAAGTCTTGTAAGATTAAGTCCAACTATCCAATCAGCTTCACTTCTAGCAAAACCGCTTTCACTTAGTCCATTAAATTCTGAATTTGGCTTCATTTCGTTAATTGATTTTTTTATAGCTTTTGGTGTTATGTCGTTGATTAAACATCTTAAGATTGGTTTTTTAGTTCCTGAGTAGTAAAGAATTTCGTCAATTAAAATTTGTCCTTCCTCATCAGCATCGCCACAATGTATAATTTCTTTTACTTTATTATCATTTATCAATTTTATAATTAATTTTAATTGAGATTCAGAACTTGTAATGGGAATTCTTTTGAAAGGAAATTTTATATCAAGTGGCAAAGCTTGAATATTCCATTTTTTATATTTTTCATCATAAATTTCTGGTTCTGCTAATTTCATAATATGTCCAAATGCCCAAGTTATAATATTATTATTTTTAACAATATGAGTTTTATAATTTTCAGCTTTTCCATCAATGCCTTCTGCAATTGCTCTTCCAAGTTCAGGTTTTTCTGCAATAAATAGCTTCATCTTTTATTCCTTTTTTTTGCAATTAAATCTTCACGATTTTGATAATTTGAATTTGGTTTATAAGTTGGCTTTATTTCTTCTTCATCAAATAAGCTAGTTTGTTTCATTTCATTTGTAGCTAAATCAATACTTTCTATAAGCTTATCAAGTTTATTATTTTTTATTTCATAAAAGTTTTTAAGTAATTTTCTATTTTTAGAATTTGTAATTTGATCTTTTTCTGCTTCTAGATAATTATTTAAATTTGCAAGTATTTCTTCAGGTTTTTTTTGATTAAAATTTATAAAATTTAATTCATCTTTTAAATCTTTTGGAAGTAAATTTTCATTAAGTATTTGTATGTTTGTTTGATTACTTAAATTTTTACTTAAATAAGCAAGTTTATCACCTATCATTAAAATAGAATAAGGAAAAACTTCATAAATATTATGATGTAAATCTGCTTTACACTCATCAAATATTATTTGAGTTGTTTTAGAAAGACTTATCATATCAGTGGAATTAAACCATTTTTCAAGTTTATTGTTTATTTTTTCATCATTTATTAAATAAAAATGTTCTTCATTAATTTTTTTAATATTTCTTTTTGCAACGATATCTTCTAAATTATAAACTTCTTGATTTTCATTATCCCAATAATAAATAAAATCTTTTATCTTAAAAAACGCTTCATCAATATTTTCTGTTTTAAAAAAATCAATTAAATCTTCTTTGTTTGTAAAAGTATAAATATCATCAAATTGTTTATCAAAATTAATTTTTATAAAATCATTTTTATTTTTATTAAACATTTGATATATTTTTTCAATTTCGAAATTCTCATATTCTTTTTTTATTGCTGTTGCTAAAAATCCATTATTTTTTGTATTGAAAGAAAAAAATCTCATAGTTACTCCTATATAGGTAAATTTTTATACATTTCAAACATTTTGCTTATTAAATCAGCTCCGTTAGGTATAAATAGGGCTAAACTAGCAATTTTAGCCCATATAAAAAAAAGAAAGAAAGCAATAATGTTCGATATTCCCATCCAAATAAAAAAACTTAAATAATCCGTGTGCATAGTATCTTTTCTAGCTTGAATAGCTCCATAAGTAGAGGCAGTTATAAAAATAAGAATTGGAATAATAATTATTATCCAATCAACTATAGTTTGTAATGCGAATAATTGTAAGTAAGCACCTTTTTCTTCTAAACTGCCACTTGCTCCTGCTAATTGAAATACTTCATTTTCGCCTCTTGCCCAAAAAATTGGAAATATTTTATTTGTATAATAATTGCTTTCATATAAATTATTTAAAATATCTAATAATTTTATACCTAAGATAAAAAATATACAAGAAGCTGTGTGTAATATAAAAGCGATACAAAAAACAGATATTATTGAACTTGATGAAGTGTTTCCATTTCTTGCTTTTAAAATTCCATTAGATAGAGTGAATAAAAATGGAGCTGTTGAGAAAGCTAGAGCTGCTAAGCCAAAAACAAAAGCAGTTGTTATAAGTTGAGTTGGAATAGCATTCAGTTCCATTATAGCTTCCAATTAATTATAAATGGAGTGTAATTAACTCCTAATTTAAGATATTTATCAAATATTTTTTTAATTTCTTCTTCTTTATATTTTTCATTATTTTTAAAATTAAAATCTTTATAATCATTGTCTCCAAAATAGAATTTTTTAATAATTGCTAGTTTTTCTTGTTTTGTTTTAGCTTTGTCCAAATCGTTATAGAGTGCAGTTAAGATTTTAAAATTATCATGAACGCTTATAAAAATAAAATGAATAGTGTGTTCTTTTAAATATTTTTCATCAATATTTTTTAAGTGTTTTTGACAAAAAGGACATTCTGGATCTGAAAAAACATAAACTTCTTTATTTCCATTTCCTAAGGTTATAATATATTTTTTATCATTCATGAGTTCTTTGATGATATTAGAATATTTATCTTTTGATAGTTCTTCTTGGACTTTATCTTTTGAAAATTCTAAAGTGTTGAAATCTACATACTCATTAAAGAAAAAATTATCTTTTATAAAAATAACTTCTTTTGTTTGTTCTTTGTTTGTTTTGAATTCAAAAACATAAGCTTCAAAAGGAAAATTATTTTTTTCTTCTACAAATTTAATTTCTAAATTTGGAATATCTTTTAATCTTTCTTTATAAAATTGAATTATTTTTTCAATTTTTTCATTTTTAGATAAAGTTAAAGTTTTTTTATAATTATTATCACTAGCATAAAGTTTTAAATTAACTAAAAAAATAAAGACTATTGATAATAGTATGAACAAATATCGATTTGTTCTTGTTTTCATTTTATTTCCTTTGCCAATTTTTGAAGTATTTTACAAAAAAACAAAATTTGAAAAATAAAAGATTTCTGAAAGTAGAACAAAATTTCCCACTTTAAGAAAACTTTTAAGAAAAAAATTTTTTTTTATTTTATTATTTCGCCACTATTTTAATTAAAAGGAGAAAAAATGAAATTCCAAAATTTAGGTGATGAAGCTTATAATAAGCTAATTAGTTCAGATTTAGGGCAAGCTATGCTTAAAGCACAAGAAAAAACGGATCAGATTAATATGTCTAAATACACAAATGAAATAGGAAAAGAAATATTTGTACCTTGGAATCCTTATAATTTGAATTCTAAATATAAATTTTCTATAGTAATTGCAGATGCTTTCGATAAAATGATCAAAGAAGTAATTCCTAAAGATACTATTATTTCAAGTCAATTCCAAAGTTGGATTAATAAAGAGAAAAATGAATTAATGGTAGATTCTAAACTTAATCGTGATCAATATTTTAAAGAACAAATTGATCTTGAAACGGGCGAAGTTTATCAAAACAGTGGCTTATCTTTAGTTAATGCAAAAATGAATTACTTAGAAAAATCCATTGAGAAATTAAAAAAAGCTTTTACAACTTTTTTAAATAATAATCCTGAAAAAGCTTTAGCAAATAGTGAAGAATGTAAAGCTTGGAAAGATTATTATGAAGCCAGAAATCAAGAAGTTTCTAATTATATAGAAAACAATGATTTTAGTTATTACAATAAGACAGACAAGGAAGGAAAAATTTTAGAAGAAGGAACGCAAGAAAAAGCTTTAGAACATCAAAATCATATTCAAAGTAAAATTAATGCTGTTGATAAAGCACAGGCTGAAGCAGAAAGTAGAATGCAAGAAAAAACAGAAAATCAAAATGAGTTATTTAGTTCTGATGAAGTTAAAAACCTAAGAACTCAAAAACAATAAGAATTAATTAAATCTCCTAGTTTTATTTAAAAACTAGGATTAATTTGTCTACGGAAAATAATATGGAAGAAAATAAAATCAATATTCTTTTTTTATATCACGAAAATAACAATAATATAAATTCATCTTTTGGAACAATAATAAAAATTGAAGAAAATATTTTTAATGGTTTTTTAATAAATATTCAAAAAAATTCTCAAAAAAAAGAAAGAAAATATGAAATTAAAAATTTTATTGCAAATGAAATACTTAATGAAAATCCACTTATAACTACAAATGCAAGTAATTTTAGTTTTAATCATAGTAATGATGAAGAATTGAATAAAATTTTAATAAACAATAATATAGAATTAAATATAATTTATAAAAATGATGATATATTAATTTATAGTAAAGATTATGAAGTTAAGCTAGAAGATTATTTTAAAAAAATTAAATTAAAGGATTTAAAAAATGAATATAACCTTACAAGAGATGATGAATTTACCAGAAATGATGATGAAAGAAAATATAATAACTTTTACACAAGCGATGAAAATATTAGAAGAAGCGAACGATGGGGAACAAGAACAACTGATGATACTCAATACGATACAACAAGAAATATTGACAAAAATGAGCAAGAAAATAGACAAACTTTTAATGAATTTTCGGAACATAAAACCAATGAAATTAATAGAGTTGAAGAACAAATTCAAGAGGATAGATTTAAGCAACAAGAAAATATATCAAATAGAGATATCAAAAATTCAGGAGAAATATCAGGAGGAATTGGACAATTTCAGAATAAAAATGGATTTACTCAATTTGAAACAATTGAATTCCAAAGAGATAGAGAAAGTAAAGCAACTAGAAATACAAGCCAAAGAAGTTTTGGACAAAATGGAGATAGATTCATTTTTGATGAATTTTCAAGAACTGAATATAAAGATGGAATTAATCGAAACCAATCCATTATTACAAGAATTGATGATATATTATATTCCGACATTACAAAATCATATATTAGAAAATTTTCAAACAGAATTTTTGATAGTTTTAGAAAATATATTGATAAAATCGATGATGAAAATTTTGAAAAAAGAAATGATAGCGATAGAAAAGAAAATGGAATATTTGCAAGAGTGTTTAATAACTCAACAATTCAACTTCGAGAACAGCATAATAACGGAATTAACAGAAAAAGAGGAGATGATTTTAGAGATTTTAAAGAACAATCAGGAGAAAATAGAAGAACTTTGCATGAGCTTGAAACAAGAACTGAGTTATCAAGTAATCAATTTAATCGAGAGGAAAATTTATACTTACAACGAGGAATTGTGGGTGTTAATGAGAGAATACAAGAACAAGAACATGTTAATTTTAAGCGAAGAAGCGAAGAAAATATCACAAACGATAGATCAATTAAGGATGATATTTCCAAAGAGCTTTCAAATGATGAGAATATTAATAATTTTAACTCTAGTCAGTCAGAAGTTGAGTTATTGGGACAAAATAGTGAAAACACATCCAATAATTTACATAGTGAAAATTTTAAATTCACTAGTAAAGAAAAACCAAGAGAACAACAATTTGATTTTGGAGCAAGCGATGAGATTGTTATTGATAATAACAATGGAATATCAAATAGCATTAATGCAGAAGAAAATAAATCGCTTGAAATTAATAGAGAGCATAACAATACCGATGAGCAATCAGAAATTAATACAAGTAATAAATTTAAAGAATATGACAATACAACAGATCAAGGAGAACCTCAATCAGTATCAAGAACAAGCGAATTTAAATTTAAATCTTTTAAAACACATCAATTTTTAAAAAGATTTGATAAGGAAAATTATAAAGGGGAATATCCTGTAAATTTAAGTGTAAAAGAAAGAATTGAAGCAAATATTGAAGCTATTAAACTTACTCAAAAAATATTTAATGAAAATAGGCTTTTTGCAAACGAAGAAGAAAAGAAAATTCTTGCTAGATATACTGCCTTTGGAGGATTAAGAGATTTATTTTATAATGAAAAATATGAAGAATATAAATTAGAATTAAAAGAATTAATTGATGATGATTTATATAAAGATTTAAAAGACTCTTCTTATAATGCTTATTTTACTCCTGATTTTATTATAAAAAATATTTATAAAGGATTAGATTCTTTAGGTGTAAGTAAAAATAATAAAATTAAGGCTTTAGAACCAAGTTGTGGTATTGGAAAATTCTTTTCTTGTGCTCCGCAAAATTATGAATTTGATGCTGTAGAAAAAGACTTAATTTCAGCAACTATTGCTAAATTTTTACATCCAAATGTAAGAATTTATAATAATTCTTTTGAAAAAGTTGATTTTAATAAAAAAGAATATGATGTTGTTGTTGGTAATCCACCTTATGAACAATTAAAAATTAAAGATATGGGTAGTTTAGGAAATAATCTATCAATCCATAATTATTTTGCTGTTAAATCAAGTGAGCTTTTAAAAGATAATGGAATTTTATCTTTTATTATTTCAAGTTATTTTTTAGATTCCAATGGGAATAAGCATAGAAAAATTTTAAATGATTTAGGAAATTTTATTTCAGCTTTTAGAATGCCAAATGATGTTTTTAAAAATTCTCATGCTGATGTTTCAACTGATATATTTTTTTACCAAAGAATTTTTAATAAAAAAAATAATAAAGAATCTTTTGAAATGGAAACAGAATCAAATAATATTTTTATGGATGTAAATCTGTTTAAATTAAGTGATGAAGATTATGTAGAAATTAATAATTATTTTATTCAAAATCCAGAGCAAATAATTGGAAATCCTATTTTAGGTTCTAATCAGTTTGGTAGATTTTCAATGGAAGTAAAAGCACCAGATTATAATTATAATGATGAAATAATAAATCGTATGGAAAGAATACACTCTTTCATTTTTAAAGATAATCCGCCTTTTGAAAAAAAATATACTTTTATTGATTATGATAGTTTAAGTTTAAAAGAATTTCAAAATATAAAAAAACTTAACATTGGTAGTATGTTTTTAATGAATGATAAAATTTATATTAAAAAAGACATAGATTCTTGTGAAGAAGCTTATTTTGAAGATGAATTACCTTTAGAAAAAAAATATTTAATTAATGAAGAAAATATCATTAAAGAAAATAAAAGTAAATTTGTATATAAAAGCTATTTAAACCACGAAGAAAAAAAAATTGCTAGTGAAATTATTAAGTATAGAGATTTAATAAAAGAAAATTTAGCAAATGAAAGAAATCATCTTATTGATAATGAAGTATTAAAAAGGGAAAAAGAAAATTTAAGATTTATAAGAAGAAATATTTTAAATTTAAGTGATTCTAAATTTTTGAACTCTTTAGGAAATAGTAAAAAAGATAAAAATGGATTGATTTTAAAACATAGATTAAAAGATATAATTGAACTTGATAAAATAAATTCTTTTTCTATTTTCTCTACAGAAAAGAAAGTAACATTAAATAATAAAAATACTTATTTAGAAGCTGATTTTTTAAAAGAAAGGATTTATATTCCTTATGAAAGAAAATTGGCACAAAGCAATGAAGAAGCTTTGCAAAAAACTTTAACAGAAAAAGGTTATATAGATTTAAATACTTTAAAAAATTATTCAAAAGACAAAGATTTGGAAAAAATTTTAGTTGATTTATTAGAAAAAAGACTTATTTTTCATGTTTTGAACTCTGATAGAGATAAACATAAAAGTGATTATATCTTAGCAGATGAATTTTTAACAGGAAATGTTAAAGCTAAATATAACGAAATTAAAGAAATGATTGAAAAAAACATTAGTTTTAACAATTTTTCATTACCACTTGAAGAAGTTGCATTAGAATTAAAAAAATATTTTCCAGAATATATTAAATTTGAAGATATAGAGCTTAATTTTGGTGCAAGTTATATAGATATTGAGATTTATAAAGATTTTATTAAAAACACTTTCTTTCACTCTCCTGATAAAATTATTATAGATATTAATTTTGTGAATAGTTTGTATGTATTTGAGAATTTTAAAATTTTAAAAGAAAATTATGATGAATATAGAGATGAAAATATTTTGGTTGAAGAAGAAATTAAAAATACTGATTTAAACGATAATGGTATTAATTTGATGGTTTATAATGAAAAAAGTGAGTTATTTTTTGATTTAAAAACATTAATAGAAAAAATAATTAATGGAAAATCATTAGAAGTTTTTCATTATGAACAAAAAGATGATAATCCACAATTAAAAGTTAAAGTTAATGAAAACATTCCAACAAAAATTGCTTTAGAGAACGCAGAAGCTGTTAAAGATTATTTTGAATCTTATTGTTTTAATAATAAAAATGTAAGAGAAAAAATAGAAAAAAAATATAATGAAGTTTTAAATGTTTACAATAAAACTAATTTTAGTTTTTCAAAATATTTAGAAACACCGTATTTAAATAAGAATATAACTTTAAGAGAACATCAGAAAAATGCTGTTTTTAAAGGTATTTTAAAAAATAGCATGCTTTTAGAACACGAAGTTGGTGCAGGAAAAACTTTAGCAGGGATTACTTTGATTATGGAACAAGTTAGAATGGGAATAGTTAAAAAAGCTCTTTTCTTAGTTCCCAATCATTTAGCTACTCAATGGGAAAAAGAATTTTTATTTGCTTATCCAAATGCAAATATATTAGTAGGGGATAAAATTAAAGATAAAAAAGATAGAAAAGAATTTTTATATAAAATTAAATATGGTAATTACGATGCAATCATTATGAAGCATTCTACTTTTGAAAATATTAACGTTATGGAAAGTTTTCAAACAAATATTTTATATGAATATGCTGAAAATTTAAAAAACTATTTAACAAAAACAATAAAGGTTTCAAGTGAAAAAGATTTAAAAAATTTAAGAAAAACTATAGATAAAAAAATTAAATATTTAGAAGCTAAACTCGAAAAAAGAGCTATTGGAAAAAAATACGATGAAGAAATTGCTTTTGAAGAACTAGGAATAGATGCTTTAGTTGTTGATGAAGCTCATAATTTTAAAAACTTATATATTGATACAAATCAGGATAGTGTTAAAGGACTTCCATTAAATGATTCTTTTAAAGCTATGAAAATGCTTTGTGCTACAAGTTATTGTCATCAAAATAATTATAAATTGTATTTTTTGACAGGAACTCCAGTAAGCAATTCTATTGCAGAATTTTATATTATGCAAAAGTTTTTACAACCAAAAATATTAGAAGAATTGGGAGTTTCTCATTTTGATGATTGGCAAAAAACTTTTACAAAAATTACTTTTAATGAAGAACTTGATAGTAGCGGAGTTAATTACAAATTAACCTCAAGATTATCTCAATTTATTAATGTTCCAGAACTAATGTCTGCTTATAGAGAAAATGTTGATATTGTAACAAATGAAGATATAGAAAAACAAACAGGAAGATTAGTTCCAAAAATTAAAAATGGACGCCCTATAAATGTTATTTCTCCAAGAAGTTATGATATAGAAAGTTATATAGGAATTGAAAATGAAAAAGGATTTTATAACAAAGGAAGTATAATTGATAGAATGGATAATCTAAAAGAAGATCCAAGAAATAACAATATGCTTAAATGCACTTCTGATGCTAAAAAAGCGGCATTAGATTTTAGATTGATTGATAATAGTGCAAGTGATTATGAAGATTCTAAAATTAATAAATTAATTGAGAAAGTTATGTTTCATTATAATGATCAGACTTATCCTTCTTCTACTCAATTAATATTTTGCGATATGGGTGTTTCAAAATTTCATTCTCAAAAAATAAATATAAATGCTGAAAATGAAGCAAGATATAACAATATTGAAGAAGTTATAGCTGATTTAAAATTAGTTTTATTAACAGATGAAGAAACTGAAGAAGAATTTTACGCCAAAGTAGAAATTAATGAAAAAGGAAAAGAAAAAATAATTAAACGATATACTATTGAAGAGTTAATGGAAGAAGTTGGAGATAAATTTGATCTTTATGCAGAAATTTTAAAAAAATTAGTTAAAAGCGGTATTTCACAAAATGAAATTGCTTTTATTGGAGATGCAAATTCAGATATTCAAAAACAAGAATTATTTAATAAAGTTAATGCTGGAGAAATTAGAATTTTAATAGGTTCTACAGCAAAAATGGGAGCAGGAACTAATGTTCAAAAAAGAGTTATTGCTTTACATGAGTTAGATTGTCCATGGAAACCTAGTGATTTACAACAAAGAGCAGGAAGAGTTGTAAGACAAGGAAATTTATTTTTTGAAAAAGATAAAGATAATTTTGAAATTTCACATTATAGATATGCAACTGAACAAACTTACGATTCAAGAATGTTTCAAATCAATGAACAAAAGCTTTTACCTTTAGCACAACTTAAAAAAATTAATCTTTTAGACGGAAAAAGAAATTTTGAAAGTATTGATGCAGAAATCGCTAATGTTTCAGAAATGAAAGCTATTGCTACTGGTAATCCTTTTATTTTAGAAAAACATAAAATTTCAACTATGTTAAAAACAGAAGAAAGATACTTCGAACAATACAAAAAAAATATTCTTCAAAATGAAAGACTTTTGACTTCTTTAAAAGAAAAAAAAGAATTATTACTTAATGATATAGAATTTTTAAATGAGTTTATACATAATAAAGACTTTAAAAAGGAAAATTATAATTTAGAATGCTTTGGTATAAAAACTACTAAAAAACCAAAAAATAAAGAAGATGAAGAAAGTCATAAATCTTTAAAAAATAAAATTAATGAAAAAATAAAAGATATTTTTATTAATTTTAAAAATGAAGCTGAAGTTGAAATTCTTAAAGCAAATGATTTAAAATTAGTTTTTAGAACTTTTATTGGAGAACTTACAAAGCAATTCTGTGTTCAAGGCGTTTTAATTAATAAATATGACAAAGAGTATATTCCAAATAATTTGTTTTTTAAGGCTGATAATGGTTCAATTTTTTATTCTTATCCAGAGATAGACAATATTTTAATAAGATTAACAAACACAATTGAAAAATCAAATACTTTTCTTAATAATTTAAATGAAAGATTAAAAAATACAGACGAAGAAATTTTTTTAAAAGAAAAATTTTTAAGTGAAAATAAATTAGATACTTATGATAGAAAAATACTTTTAGATACACTTAAAAAAGATTTAAGAAATATCAATGAAATTTTTACTATTAGAAATAAATTAAGAAAAAATGGAATTAAAATAAATATGAATAGTCCTGAAATTAAAAATTTATTACCAGATTATTCAAAACTATTAAACGAAAAAGGTAAATTTGTAGCTTCTAATTTGCGTAAAGATGATATAGAAAAAAAAATCGAAATTAAAAATGAAGAAAAAAATAATATTATTGAGATTGAAACTGAAGAAATTAAAATAAATGAAATAGATGATAATTCAACAGATGAAGAAAAAATTGATATATTGATTAATAATCAAAAAAATATAAATAATTTTATTAGAGCAAAAGATATTTTGCAATCAAAAGTATAAAAATTTTTAATTATTTCTTAAAGTGGGAAATTTTGTTCTACTTTCAGAAATCTTTTAAGCAGTAAAAAAAGAAATTGTATACAATAAATAAAATATTACAAAATAAGGAGAAAAATATGGAAGAAATTATTGAAACTCTAAAAAATCATGCAAATCTTAAAAATGATGAAAAATATAGAGAATATGTTGAGCAATTAACTTTATTAAAAGATACTTTTAAAAAAGAAAATAAAATTGATATTAATGATATTGATAATTTTTCAGAAGAAATGAAAAAGTATATAGATAAAAATATTCAAGAAGATGAAAATTATAAACAATTCTTTTTAACTCAAACAGGAGCTTTATTATTAGAATTTCAGCAAGAAGGATTTGTGAACTTGGAAAATTATTATAATAATTTTACTAAATCTTATTTAAAAGATTTAGAGAATTTTGAAGATTTAGAGAATTTAGAACATAAAAAAATAATAGATGAACTCTGTGAAGTATTAGAAGAAAATGAAACTTTAGCAACCAAAGTAAATGATATTAAAGAAGATATTTCTATTTTAAATGAACAAAAATATCCAAATGAAACTGAAACTGAACGAAGTGATGTTCAAAAGATGATTGATTTTATTAAAGATGATGAACAGATTTATTATCCTTTCAAAAGAAAAGAAACTTTAAATAATGTAGGCTTTATGTTGAAATTTCAAACAGAATTATTAACATTTAGCACAGCAGAAATTAAAGAAATGATAGAGTCTGTAAAGAAAAAAAATGCTATTTTGCAAAAAGAACTTGATGATTTAATGATTGAAAAAAAAGAAAAATTACAAGAATTAAAAGAAGAAATGGCTGAAAATTCAAATAAAACTTTATTAATTTTAGGTGAAAAAGGTGAAAAATTAGAAGAAAATGTTGAAAATAAAGAAGAAGTAGAAAACAAAGAAGAGCAAAATGGAAATTTAGAAAATTTACAAATAGAAAATGAAGATTTAAAAGATGAAATTGAAAAAGAAAATACTAATAAAGATATTGACGATGAGAAAAAAGAAGAGCAAATAGAAGAAAAATTAGAAGAAGAAAATAATGATTTATATGAAAAAATCGCTAAAGCACAAGCAGAAATGGATAAAATAGCTGAAGAAAGAAAACAAGAAGCACAAGAAACACAAGATGAAAAAGTTGAGAATCAAGAAATCAATAAAAATTATAATAATAGGAGACAATAAAGTATGACAGAAAATGAAATAGAAAAAATAGTTTTTAAAGATATAACTATTCATGCAAAAAGAATTTACGAAAAATCTTCGGAAATTAGAAATAAAATCAAAATATGTTTAAATGCCAGATTAGATTATAAAACTTTTAATAAATTAAATAGTATTTTTAATCAATTTATTAATTTTGGTAGAGACAATAATTTATTGGATAAATTTTCTGATGCACAATATGCTCAAAAATTAAATAATTTTCATTCATATATATTGAAAGGCTTAAACGATATAATTGAAGAAAAAAAATTAGATGATAAACAAAACATTTCTATCGAAAATATATTTTCAGTAGAAATTGAAAATATCAATTGTTCTGATGAAACTTTATACTTTTTATATCTTTCAAAACTTTCTATTTTAAAAGAATTTTTAGAAAAAGATGAATTTAATATTACTAAAGAGCAAATTGAAAAATCAAAAAATGAAATTTATAATTTATATAACAAAATACCTGAAATTAAAGATAATGGAGAACAGATTAATAAATTATTTATTGCTTTAAATGAAAAGTTTTCTAAATCTGAAATTGAAACTGAAGAAACAAATAATTTTTTTAAACAAGGAATTAAAAAATGAGTTATAAAAAAGATGTATTTAAAGAGCAATATTTATTAAAAAGAAATATTTTTTATTTTTTTGCTTGCAAAAATAACATTTATTTCTTTTTTATATCTCTTATTTATTCTTATATCTTTTCTGATGGATTTGAAAGTTTCATTTTAATTTATTCTATAGGGTGTTTATTTTTATATAGATTCTTTTTTAATATTAAGAAAGATGACAATCCATTTAAAAAGATATTTTTGCTTATTTTCTGGGATAAATTAATTAAAAAATTAAGGAATAAAAATTGATTTTTAAATATTTTATAATTATTAATTTTGCATGTATAGCACTTTTGGCTAATGCTACTGATTCTATTAATAAAATGACTTCTTATATTAATGAACTTGATACAATTAATACTAAACAAAACTTTACCAACAAAAAAATAATTGCTTTAGATGTAAATTCTCTATTAGAACTTAAAAAACATAATTTTCTTTTACTTCAAAATAATAATTTATTATTCAATTATTATGAAATTTATTTTAAACTCATTTAGGCAGAAATCCCAACTGCTTTAGCGGTTGGGCTGAATGCCAAACGAAATACATCTATCTTCTTCTGATTTTTCTTCTAATTCTTTTGATATTATAATTTTTATTTCTAATTTTATTTTTATATTCTTTTAATTTTTCTAATTTATTCCAAAAATTATTTTTTACATTTTTTGATTTTTCTAATAGAGATTTATTTTTTTGCATTTCTTCTTCAAATTTCATAATCAAATCATCTAATTTATCTAGTTCAAATTTTTGTTCTTCTTTTCTTTTTTTTATATTCTCTCTATATTCTAGCTCATCATCTAAATTTTGTGTCCTAAACTTATCATTAATTTCATAATATGGTTTAAAATCACTTTTTTTTCCAATAGCATTTTCTATGCTTGTTTCGTATTTTAGATTAACTAAAATTGTTGCAATTATGTATTCGGCTTTTTCTGCTTCAGTTCCTATAAATTGGATATGTGGAGAATTAATTTCTCTATCTTGTAAATGAAGTTCAACTATTCCTTGAATATTATTATTAAGAAGTTCTGTTTGTATGTTCATTAAAAGATTGTTAATATCTTGTCTATCTATAGATACATCCCTACACCATATGTTAGCTGTTTTAATTTCATCTAATTGATTTAAATAAGCTAATATTTCAGTTTTTAAAGCTTTTTCTCCTGTTAAAGTGCAATTTGGATTTTTTCTTTTTTCAAAAACTTCTTTTAGTTTTTTTAAAAAATAATTTCTAGCTTTATCATCTTTTATTGCAAATATAGCAATTTCAGCTTCTCTTAAAAAGCTTTTTGAATTATTTTTTCTAGCTGGCTGTATCATTAATTTTATTTTCCGATTTGTCAAGCAATTGAAATTTTGCTCTTGTGATAGCTACATAAAATAAATTTACTTCTTGTTCTAAAAAGAATTCCATTTCTTGTTTTTTTTCCAAATTTTTTTCTTTTTTAATTTCATTTTGTAATTTATTTAAATTTGGAAAATCATTATAAAGTTCTACACTATCCCACTCTAATCCCTTGCTTATATGAGAATTTGTGATATAAAAAAAAATATTTTCTTTATTTTTTTTATTATAAAGTTTTATGGCTAATGCATTTAAGACTTTAAAATCATATTTTTTATCAATTAAAATTAAAACTTTATTTAAATTATTATCAAAAGCTTCTTTGGCATAGTTTTTTAATTCAAGCATTGAATTAAAATTAAGTAAAAAAGAATTTCTCTTGCTTATATAGGAAAAACGATTAGATCTAAAATTTAAAATATCAAATACTAATTGAAAAATGTCATCAGGATTTTTCAATAGACAATATTGTTCAATATTTTTATCATATTTAATTTTGTCTAAAAATTCAATAATTCCAGCATTTGTTCTCATAATATAAGATTTGTTTTTAATTTCATTTTTTTCTTTATTGGAAATATTGGAAGTCATTTTAACTTTATTTTTTTTGGTATATTTTAATAAAAAATAATCTGCGTAATTTAAAATTTCTTGCTTACTTCTAAAACTTTTTGAAAGATTTTTTTTATAATCTGCTTGAACAGTTTCAATTGCATTTATAGTTTGATTAAAACCATAAATATTTTGAAAAGTATCCCCAACTAATATTTTAGAGCAATTATTATTTAAAACAATATCGAGCATAATAGAATTAGTATCTTGTGCTTCATCCAATAAAATAAAATCATATTTTTTAACTAAATTTTTACTTTCTTCATATAAAAAATAATATTTTAAATAGAAATTATGTATAAAATCTAATTTTCTAGTTAAAACCAAATTCCAGAGTTTTTTTATATAGTTATTTTTAAATTCTTTTTCATCATTAATTAAAAAATCATTAAAATCTTTTAAAATTAAAAAAAGTTCTTCAGAAGTTTGATTTGGAAAAAATTTTTCAATATCAAATATAGTATAAGAATTAATAAAATTCATTTTCCCTATTTTTTTTCTTACAAAAGAAAAAGCTAAAGAATGTAAAGTTTTAACATCTATATTTTTTTTTGCTTTTTTTTTCATATCCTCGACAATATTTTTATTAAAA
This sequence comes from Campylobacter sp. BCW_6466, assembly GCF_001762835.1. Taxonomy (NCBI): domain Bacteria; kingdom Pseudomonadati; phylum Campylobacterota; class Epsilonproteobacteria; order Campylobacterales; family Campylobacteraceae; genus Campylobacter; species Campylobacter sp. BCW_6466. The sequence goes on along the minus strand of NZ_MJXO01000029.1, from coordinate 25,919 downwards.
GCCAGATATAAAAATTTTTTATTTGGATTTGCTGAAGCTATTTCATTTAAAGTGAATGTTTTTCCACTTCCCGCACAAGCATTAATAATTAATATTTCGCTTTTATTCATTTTTTTAGATAATTCAATAATTTCAATTTGTTCTATTGTGAGTTCCATTTATTTAGCTTTAATATTATTAATTATATTTTGAAGTTGATTATTTTTCATTAAAATAAAAGATTCTTTTTTAGCTTCTAATGTTTTTTCAGTTTTAAGTTTTGTTAAAATTTCTTTTTCCTTTAAAACATTTTTTTCATTTGCTATAATTTCTTCTTTTATAATTTCATTTAGTTTATCAATAGCATTTGCAATTTGATTTTCGCCTTTATCGTATTGAATTTTTCCTTCATTTGCTTTTTCGCTACCTAAATATGAATCTACACAACCACCACATGCATAAAGGCTATTTATAAAAACTAATACAATTAAGCTAATTGATAATATTTTCATAATTTTTTCCTATAATTTGATTTTTTCATCATTATTTAAATCTTTCCTAAAATATCTTTACTTCTTGGAGTATACTCTACTTTTTTCTCTTGATCAGAAGTTTTATCATTATTGGCTATTAATTTAGAAGTTAAATCTTCAATTTTGCTTTTATATTCTTTTTCTGATTCTTTATAATCTGCTATAGATTGTAAAAGATATTGATTTTGAATTTTTTCTTTTTCTAAATCAATTTGTAGTTTATAATAATCTTTTGTCAGATTTTCATTGTTTAAATTTCTATTTTTATTTTCTTCAATTTGTTTATTTAAATATTCATTTTCGCTTTTTAATCTTATTAATTCTTCTTTTGATTTTTTATTTTCATTGGATAAAATATCATTTTCATTATCTAGCTCTTTAATTGTAATTTCTTGCTCTTCTGAAATTTTTTCTACTTCTTTTAATTTTTCTTCTACTAATTTTATTTCTGCTATTTCTTTTTCAAAATCATCTCTCATTGCTGTAATTTCATTAATTTTACTTTGAAGAGTTCCTTTAAGCTTTGAGATAGTTTCTTCTCGTTTAGTTATTTCATCCATTAGCTCATTTTCATAATTAATACTTTTTTCAATTTCATCTTTTAATGTATTTATTTCATTTTCTTTGTTTTTCAAATTTAAAATATCTTTACTAAAAAGCAAACTTGCAAAATTAATAGTATCTTCATTTCTATATTTTTGCTGAATATTTCTAATTGCTTCTAAAATGGAAGTTCCGTTATATAAATAATCTTTTAAATCTTTATAGGCTTCATAAGATTCTTTTTCTGCTCTTTTTAGTCTTTCTTTTGTTTTTTCAAGTTCTTTTAAATGATAAACTTCAAAACTATTTTTAATAATATTTTCTATTTCTTCTTTCTCATTTTTTATTTCATTTTCAACTTTTTGATTTTTATCACTTTCTGAAAGAGAAGATATATTATAAAGTTTTACATTAGAAGTAGAATTTTGTAATATTCTTTCTACAGAATCTTTTTCTAAAGAATCTCTATTTTTATTTATTTCTTGCTTAATTTCAACTTTTGCTTGTTCTTTAGCAATTTCTTTATTCTCATCTTGTTGTTTTAATTTATCTTTTTCAAGTTTTTTTTCTTCAGGTTTTAATCTTCCCCAAACTATAATTTCTTCTATACTTTTAATATTATTAATTCTCTGCTTTCCGTTATTATAAGAATAACAAAAACTTTCATTAATATTTTCAGTTTTTAATTTTGTAGCTAAAAATAACAAAAACTTTGAAACGATAAAATTATTATCTTTTGGAACTTGATAATTTTCTATTAAGCTCATATTTTCAGCTCTTGTATTTGCTATAATATAATTATCAAAAAATATTAAAGCTCCTTTTTTATGATAAATTAAAGATATTCTTTCTTCATTTATTTCTTTAAAATCAACTAAAGAACAACTATCAACACTCAAAAAAACATCTTTAATTTTTGTTATTGTGTTTTTATCATTTACTTCTCTAAGATCTATATTAAGTTTATAATATTCACTATCTCTAACTTCTTGTAAATTTTTAAATTGACTTATAGCCTGATAATTAAATTTTCCTACATTCTTTCCATCTTTAACATTCTCTTTTAATTTTTCAATATCATTATTTAGAGTTTGCTTTAATTTATAAATATTGTCAATTTTTTCATAATAATTAATTCCTATACTTTGCAAATATTCTAAATACTCATCAAAATTTCCATTCCAGAATTTTTTTAAAGTATCTAAAATTCCCCTTTTTGTAATATTTTTTATGTCTAATTCATCAAAATTTACTTTACTAATATTTAGATTAAGCATTTTTTCTCCTTTTTACAAAACATTATATAATATTTTTTTAAAGCTTTCAGCCTCCGACATAAACGTTTTTGATAATCAAATCTTTTACTTTGATTTTTACTAGAGTCTTTTTTTCACCCTTTTCTTTATAAAAATCAATATTTTTATAAGATTTCTCTTTGTTAATTCTAAAAGTTTTATTTGAAATTCCAATTTTTTTGCAAAAATCACTTAAACTCATGATATAACATTCTTCATCATTTTGATCTCTAATAATTCTTGGTTGAAAATTCATAGTTCACCTTTTAATCGATTTAAAGCATTTTCATCACTAATATTTTTTTTAATTTTTAATTTAAAATGGGAATATAATTTTTTAAAATCTTCTTCATCAATGTTTAGAATTTTGAAAAGATCTTCTTTCAATATATTCTTTAAATAAAAATTTTTGAATAAGCAAAATAAAAAATCTTCGCCAAAGTAATAAATATTTTTTATATAGCTTAATTTGTCATTAATATAGTTGGAAAGATTTAAATTAAATTTTTCATCATAATAAATACAATAAGCTATATCTTCAATTTTTTCTTTTTGTTTCAGCAATAATCTAGAATCATTTAAATTATTAATTTGATAATTTAAATTTAATAAAACACTTATGGTTGCGAAAATAGATAAAAACACTTCAAAGTTCTCCTGATTTTCAAAACTTCTTGGATATTCTTTTGTCTTCCTGCTATTAATATGAATATAGTTTAAATTGTCATTTGTAAATACGCTAATTAAATAATTTTCTTCACTTTCAAAAAAACAATAATTAATATTATTAATTACGAAATTTTTATTGAGTTTTAAATATTTACAAATTGCTTGTTTTTGACTAATTATGGAAAATTTTCTTAACAAATTAGATGATTTAGAGAATTTTTCATAAATATTAAAATAATCTTTTATAAACATAGACCAACCACTCCTTTCAAATAATTTAAATTTCTATAAACAATTCCGACTGTGCAACCATTTTTTCAATTCCTTCTTTTGCTGATTTCACAAGTGGAATTATTAGTTGAATACATTCTATAATATCTTTTTTGTTAAACTCATCTCCTTTTGCTTTTTTACAAAAATCTAATCTTTTGCAAAAATTTTCAATTTCTGCAGGAGTATAAGGAAACCTATTAGAAATTGGATTTTCTTTTTGATAAATAGCTTCAATTTCTGCAAAAATAGAATCAAGATTCATTATTTCTTCTAATACAAATTTTAAGTTGAACTTCTTGATATATATTTTAAACATTTCTTCAGCATTTTCGTGAGTCGGCAAATTGATAAAAAATAATTCATCCCATCTTCCCCGTCTTAAAAATTCAGGATTATTTTTTAGAATGGAATTTAAATCATTTGCTGTTGCAAAAAATATAGCATTAAAACTATATTCACAAGCAGGCGTATTAATATCATTTAAAATCGTTAGCAATCTTCCTAACATTTGCTTTTCTTTAACACTTGAGCTTCCAATCATTTTTTCTATTTCATCAATTAAAATTACATATTTTTCATCTTTAGAATCAATTTGTTTTTTATGCAAAAATTCAAAAATATTATTTAACTTTTGAATAGGCTCATTGCTTTCCATAATTTGAGAAAGATTTAATAATATTAGTTTTCTACCCAACTCTCCTGCAAAGCATTTTGGAAAAAATGTTTTACCTGTGCCCGGAATTCCAACTAAAAATACGCCCTTTGCTTTAAAACCATTCTTCTCAGCTTTAATTAACAAATCTGTATATTCTTTTAAAGCTTTCGCACCACCAATATCTTTGAGAGTGAATGGAGATTTTATAACGCTTAATCCAAGTTCCATTTCTAAAATTTTTTCTTCGCTGAAATTCATTTCTTTGTGCTGAGAACTTAATAAACCAAATTTGTTTTTTATTTTTTTAGTAATAAATAAATTTTCATATTCTTTAAAAGGTTCTTGGTTGGTTAAAACAATAATGTTTTCATTGCTATTTTCTCTTAATAAATTTAGAATATCATTTTTATTAGGAAATTCAATAATTCTTAAATTATTAAAAATTTTCTTTAATTCTTCAGGCAAATTATTTTTTGCTTCGTCAAATAAAGCTTGTTTCGACAAAGTGTAAAAGGAATCTTCAAAAATGAACCAATAATTACAAAAATTACTTTTATTAATTGGGGGCATAAAACTCCCCCCCCCCCCCCCGATAAGAAGGTTATTGTTATTTAACATTTGACAATCCATTATATATAGTTTTTAAATCTTTATATTCTTCTATTTGATTATTTTCAATAAGCTGATCTTGAACTTTATTAACGATTTTTTCAATTCCTTGAATTTGTCTAATATAATCTTTTTTTATCTCATTTAAAGTTGTTTTAAGCTCAGCAGATAAAGATAAAATAGCATTATTTTCATTATTGTTATTATCTATAGCTTCTTTCTTTTCATCTATAATAATAGTAGTATTCTCGCTATTATCATTTTTACTTTTAATAATATCCGCGACTTGATATTTTTTTGTTTTATCGAAATTTGTATTATATTCTCTTTCATCAATAATTTCTTGTTCAAATCTTAAATCATCAAAATTAAATCTTCTAATTAAAATTTGACGCATTTCTTTTAAATCTCTAAAACTTCCTTTTCCAACTACTTTAGGATTGATAAGATACATTTTAGTTTGTCTATCTGTTAATTTAAAATATTGTTTTTCGGACTCATTTAAATCCTTTGGATTTAAATGTATTAGTATTTCTTTCTCTATCAAAGTTTTTAAATGATTTGAAATTGCTGGAAGACTAATATCTAATAATTTAGAAAGATCTTTTCTAAAATCACTATTAATAATTATAGTATTTTGATAATTCATAAAACTTAAACAATTAATAAAAAATTTCATTTCATTGCCACTTAAATTATTTAAAACGAATAAATTTTCTGCAAAAAATTTAACAAATTGCTCTCTATTTGTAAATTTTTGAGCAACAACACTATGCCGTGAAGTTTCCATATCTGTTTTTTTATCAATATAATAATGATCTTTCGTTGCTAAAACATTTAAATCTTTCATCAATTTTTAACCTTTAAAACTAAAAATTATATTATTATTGTAATATAATTTTATTAAAAAAATATAAAATTGAATATATAATTTATTATTTTGAAATAATATTTGCTTCATTATGTTCCTTATTTTTGCAAATCTATACACATTATTTTCTATAATTAAAAAATTATACTTTAATTATAAAATTATATTACAATAATAATATAATTTATTATTTTGAAATAATATTTGCTTCATTGCTTAATAATTCTTTTTTTTGATTTAATAAGAATTCAATTTTTTTATCGGTTATTAAGTTATTTTTCTCTAATTCTCTTAAAATTTTTAATTTCTTTTCTTTTTCTTTTTCATTTTTTGCAATTTTATCTATAATTGGTTTAATTTCTTCATTCCAAAATTTTTCAATATAAGAATTTTGATTTTTTACAAAATCATTAAGTTCTGTATAGGCTTCATTAAATCCACTTTTAGACATAGAACTCCAAACTCCAGCATAAGAATTAGAAATAAACAAAAATAAAAAAAATAAAATTATTTTTTTCATACTTTATCTTTTAGTAATAATATTTTTTGCTATATTAATTTTTTCTTTTGTTAATTCTTTTTCATTTGAAGAATTGAAAGCTTTTATAACATCATTAGGTTTAATTTCTTTTATTTTTGAATCATTTTCAATATTAGCAATATTTTCTATATTTGGATTTTCTTTTTTAAAATCTTTTATTTTATTCTCTAAAATTTGAGAAGTTAAATTTATAATTTTTTCATTTTCTAAATTCTTAGCTATTTTTTCAAAATTAACATTTTCTAAACCCTTTTCTTTTAAAACTTCTTTTTCTAAATTAGAATATTTATTTAATTCTTCTTTTAAGTGATTGGCTAAACTTTCTCTTGATAATTTTTCATTCTTCCAAAGTTCCGAAATTAAATTATCAGAATCTAAATTCATTTTTTTAATTTGCAACAAATCTGCTAAAAATGCAAAAAAGCCTTTTTCAACATAAGCGTCATTATCATTAATATCTATTCTATTTTGCTTTAAAATATAAGTTGCATTATCTGCTTTACTTTTATATTCTTTGAATCTAGATATTAAACCATTTGCAATTTTTTTCCCTTTTAAAATTGTTTCTTTATCTAAAATTTCTGGCTCTTTTGCATTAATTTCAATCATTGAATTTATCCTTATTTATTATTTTCTTGTGATTGTATTAAAAAAATAAATAAAAAAAATAAAAGTTTTCTTAAAGTGGGAAATTTTGTTCTAGTTTCAGAAATCTTTTATTTTTCAAATTTTGTTTTTTTGTAAAATTGCGGATAATATTTAAAAACAATTGAAAAATAAAGGATTTCAAATGAAGTATTTAAAAAATTTTAATACTAAAAATACTAAACAGATTATGTTTTTAATGGCACTTTTCTTTGCTATTCATTTAAATGCAGCTGATGAATTTGCAGAAGCTGCTGAAGCTATTGGAAGTGCAAGTGAAGGTGGAAAAACTATTTTAGGTGCTATTATGTCTTGGGGTTTTTCTGTGGTTTTGCCTCTCGTTGCTATGATAGTTGGTGTAGCTTTGGGATATAAATTTCAATCCAAAAAAGCAGAACAGGATCAATCAACTTTTAAATTATTTGTAATTTTAGCTGGTTGTGCAATAGCTGGATTTTTTGTATACGCGGTTATAGTAATGCTAATTTCTCGTGCATTATATGGAGATTTTAACGAACTAGCTAACAAAATATATGATTTTTGGAGAAGCGTTAAATGGTAAAAAAAGCAATTTTTATATCAATTGTATTGCTTACTACAAATTCTTTTGCTAAATGCTATTATGTCCCTTGCAATCAAAATGTTCAAAATGGTAAAGAGCAAACAAAAAATGATTTAAAAACTGCTTTTGATAAAGTAAATAATGAGTTAAAAATAGTGAAAGAAAAATATCAAGATCTCTTAACATCTATTGAAAAAAATAATAAAGAGCTTGATGAAAAAATTGCTTTAACTCGCGAAAAAAATCTTAAAAATAAAGAAATATTGTTTTTATTAAAACAAAATATTTCTTTACAATCTAACCAAATTTCAAAAGAAGGATTAGAATAATGGAAAAGCTTTTAAATATTAGAACTACAAAATTTCCTTACTTCTTTTGGAGTTTTAACAAATCACTAAAATGTAAAATTAATTTTAGTGATTTTATATATAAAAATTTAGAACTAAATAATCAATTTGCCTTTAAACCTTTTAATTTTTATCTTTTTTTAATTTTAAAATATGCACCTATATTTATTATTTTTTATTTTGTTTTTAATCAATATGATTTTTATTTTAATACCAGAAATATTATTGCCTATATACTATCTTTTATTTTACTTTTATCAATTAATTTTTTAGAAAATTTACTAAGAAAAGTATTAATTATTTTTTTATTTATAATTGGAATTTTAATATCTTTTTATATTAATGACTTTTTTTTAATGCCTTATACTTTTAAATATTTTATTTTATTTAGCATTTTTTTGCTTATTTACATTGATTTTAAATACAGAATTTTTTCAATTTATAATAAAGAAAATAAAATAATTTCTCATTTTATGATAATGAAAAATCAAATCAAGGATATTTAATGACAAATTTTAAAAAAATATGTTTTTTTACATTGCTTTTGCAAAGTTTTGCATTTTCTAAGGATGAACTAGAACCAAAAAATTTTATTGCACCTACTCCAAACGAGTTACAAACTCAAAATAAGTCCGATGGATATGATGATTTAAAAGCGAATGAATTTTATTTAAATTTAAATCCTAAAGAAATTGATTCTATACAGAAAAAAGATCAAGAAATTAAAGAAGCTTTTGATAGATTTTCACAAAAAGAAATAAACTATAAACCTGTAATTAGACCTTTATCGAGCATGGATAGTATTAGTTTACACCCTTATTTTACTTTTACTCTTTTATTGCCACAAGGTAGTATAGTTAGCCATGTAGATTCTAGCTCTCCTATGGCAGTTTTAAAATATGAAAATAATGCAATTTTAATTCGCCCTAATGCAGATTTTAAAATAGCTAATTTAACTATTCTTTATAAATTAAAAGATGTTAATCACATTTTAAATATTTTAGCAACTTTTTATGAAAAAAATGAAGAAATGGATAAATTAAATCTTATTTATTCTTATTCCAATTTAGAAAAATTAGATGATTTAGAGGTTATTCAGGCTTATATTAAAGAATATAATTCTCTTCCAAAAAGAAAATATTCCTATATACAAATTAATGATATTTCTTATCGGATTGTAGAAGATGAAAAATATGGAAATATATTTATTCAAGGAAAAAAATATAGAGTAGATAATAACACTATATATAAATAGACAAGGAATATATATATGCAAAATGAAAGATTAAATTTTTTAGAAAATGAAATTATGGAGTTAAAAATGAAAAATGAAATTATGGAGTTAAAAATAAAAAAAACAAATGAAGAATATGAACAATTAAAAGCTTGCATTCTAGTAATTTGCAATCATGTTCAAAATTTAGAAGAAAAAAATAAAGGAATTTTAGAAAATTTTAAATTTTATAAAAACAAAACAATATTTGAAGAAATAAAAGAACATGGAATTATTAGAAATAATCAATTCCATTTTACATTAAATGAAGATTGAAATTTGAAAGGAAATAAAAATGAAAAAAATTAACATAGATAATATTAAAAATTACTATGAAAAAAATAAAACAAAATCAATAATAACTATTATTGGTATATTTTTCGTTTTATTATTTATTTTTTTAATAGTTACTAATCCAAATAAAAAAACCAATGAATTTGAAGCTAAAAGCATTGAAACACCTACTCAAGCACAAAATGTAGAAAAAAATTCAACTTATGAATTTAAAGAACCTGCTAAAGAAATTCAAAATCAAAACCCACCCAAACTAAATAACCCTTTTGTCCTTGAAGACAAAAAAGATTTAAATATTACAAATAAAAATGTTTCTAAAAAAGAAGAAGAAATTCCTGACATCTCAGATATTTCTTTTGAAGCAATGAAACAAGAAGAAGCTATTAAAAAAATTAGCAAAACTCAAAAACCTAAAGATATGGTTGTTTATTTAAAAGAAATTCAAAAAGATATTACCTTATTAGACAAAACTTTTAAATATGATCTAAAAGAATATCAAATTGGAGATAAATTTTTAGACTGGTATTTAATTGAAGATATTAATAATAACTTCATTCGCTTTAGAGATGAAAATTTGGATTATAGCTATAATCTAAGATTTTTAGGAGATAAAAATGAATAATGAAATTGCAACTGCAATGGTTTTAACAAATTTAGCTTTAGAATTAAACAATGCTATAAGAAAAGTTCAAAAGTTGCAAAAAGAAATAGATGCTATTTATGATGTAATTAATGAACATAATCTCGGATTTGATTTTTTAGAAATTGCTAAAAAACAAAATTTTAACTCAATACTAAGTTACGATAAAACTTTATTATTAAATCAAACAAATATTAAAAGGACTTTATAATGAAAATATCAAATATAAAAAAATCTTTTTTAGCTTTTAGCTTTTTAATTTTATCTTCAACTTCTTACGCTTTTTATGAACCAAATGATAAAAATTTTAAAGATGGCTTTGAAGCTGGTTTAGAAGCTTTAAAATTTCAAGCTCAAATTGATGGTTTTTCTTATAAGAAAATTGAAATCAATAAACCTTATTTAATTGTTTATAATATTGAAAACATTCCATTAAATGAAGCACTATTTTTACAAGTAATTTCATCACGAGAAGGATATGAAAGTCATTTAACAAAAGAATTTATTACTTTTGGAGAATTTGAAAGAGAAATAGATGCTAGAGAAAAAATTAAATCTTTAATTTCAAAATTTAAACTTAATGCAAAAGATTTTAAAATTCAAAAAAATATAAAAGAAATTATTACTTATCCTTATCTTTATAAAAGATTTTATGAAAAATTACTTGATGAAGCTAAAGCATCAGGTGTTATTATTGAAACGAAAATTATTGAAAAAATTCCTATTAAACAAATTAAAAGTTCTAATAAGCCAAAAAGCATTCCTAAAAAATCATACGAAATTTTTACTCTTAATAATACCAAAGCTATGTCTTATTATAGCTTAGGAGGCAGTGAAAAAGATAGTAAAAATTATATAGAAAAAGGGTTTGTTAAAAGTGGAAAAGAATATGAAATTGAAAAAAATATTACAACAAATTCAGGTGAAAAATTTGTAAAAATTGTAGGTGAAAATATTTATTTTTCTATAAAAGATATTACTATTAAAAATAAAAAGGCTAAAAATGAAAAAAATAATTGTTGTAATATGTAATTTATTTTGTGCTTATTCTTTTATAGCTTGCAGTTCAAAGGTTCAAACAAATGATATTCCAAATGATAAAAAATACTTTTTACCAAGTGAAACATCAAACAAAGAAGTAAAAATTGATCCGCAAATTTTAGAAGACTTTAATTTAGCATTAAAGGATTTTTTTAATTATAAAGAAAAAAAGGAAAATGAACAAAATATTTATAAAACAGGCATGAGGTATTTTAATGATTAAAAAAAATTATATTTTATTGTTTTTATTGCCATTAAGTCTTTTTGCTTCAAAAGAATCACAAAGCATTATACAAAGTGCAAGCGAAGGAAGAAAAGTTATTACAGAAAAATCTTTAGACCCTATAAATATTAATAAAAATAGCAATAAAAAATATTATAGTGAAACTATATTAAATTGGAATCGTTATTTTCAAGCTCAAAATCCAAGAGGCGTAGAAATTATTGGCAAAACTGGAGAAAACATTTTAGTCGCAAATATTAAAGAAGAAAATCTAGTTAAAGATACCAATATAACTAACCCTGAAGAATTAGCCGTTGTTAAAGGCTATTGCTTTATAAAAGATGAAATTAATGTTGGAAAACAACCAGCAAGCCTTCGTCTTGATTGTCAAACAAATGTTGGCTCAATAGTAATGTTTGGAAATTTAATCAATTTGAATGAAAAAGCTTCTTTGGTAGTTGATCCAAAATATATAGAAAAAAACGGAGTAAGATTTGAAGTAAAAAGCTCTATTGTAACAAATGAAAAAAAGACTTCATACAATATAGCTACTTTTGTTAATGATAGAATGTTAGCAAAAGTTGGATATGGAGCTTTAAGTCTTGGAAGTGATGAAGTTAAAAATTCAACTAATGAATATTTAAGAGCTTTAGAAGAAAGCAAGAAAAAACAAAACATCAGTTATGTAAATATTTCTGATGGGCAAGGAAATGTTTATCCGCAAGCTATTCAAAATACAAATACTGAAAAACCAGATCCTTTGGACTATTTAATTAAAGGAGCTGTTAATGTAACTGCAAGTGCTGTTAAAGCTTTTGCTGACATAGCAAAAGAAGACTTACCTTATTTGTATCAAATTGTTCCAAAAACAAAAATATGGATTGATTTAAAAGTAAATAAAAAAGGAGAATATGTAAAATGAAATCAAATCATAAATTAAAAATTTGTCTATTTATTTTATTTGGAATTTCAAATAGCCTTTATGCTCAAAATACTAGCACAGAAGATTTTTTCTATCAAAGAGGCTATGAAAATGGTTTTAGCAGTGGTTATGAGCAAGGAGTTAAAGAAGCATTTTTAGCGGCTAAGGATATGTTGAAAAATTATCAAAACGAACTGAAAGCTTATGAAATCGGAAAATATCTTATAAAAAATCAAAATCTTACCTATCCGCAAGTTTGGCAAGAAATTGATGATAATGGTTTAGTGAAACTTAGAGTTTTACCTTCAAAAATTGAAAAAGAAATTAATATAGATGAACTTTTTGCTAAATACGCTTCTATTCCGCAAATAAAACCTAATATTAATCAAAATTTAGAATTAAATATAAATGAAAAAAATAGTGTTCAATTATCTTATAGAGATTCTAATATAAATAAAATGCCACAAAAAGTATCACAACTTGCAAATAAAAAAACTTTATCAGTTGAAAAAAACTCAAGAAATTTAGATATTTTGAAAAAAGCTAATGTTGTTTTTTCTGACGAAGGAACATCTTATCAAGTTTTATTTTTTACAAATACAGAAAAACAAAATTTTTGTGAAGAATTTCAAATTTGTAAATAAAGCGATATGAAATGAAAACAATTAAATTATTATTAAAAATATTTTTTGTTTTAAGTGTTTTTTTTATTGTTTTAATTGGTTGGGCTTATTTTGAATTAAAAGATAATTTTACAGCTTTTGAACAAATACAAAAAAATGTAATGGCTATGAATAATACAGAAATGGTAGAAAAATACAATACTACAGATAAAGAAAAAGTTATTCGCTATTTAATACTTGACTATTTAGAAAAAAATAAAAAATAAAGGAGATAAAATGAAAAAATATTTTTTAGTTTTTAGCTTATTAGCAATAATAAATCTTAATGCCGTTTCATTAGATGATGTAGTTGATAATGTTCTTGGGAAACTTGATAAAAAATTTGATAATATTTTTTCAAATTCTTTATCTCTCTCTGAAACTTGTTTTGATACAAAAATTGATTTTGATACAGATTTTGATATTTGTAAAATTGCTAGTGCAATTGATAAGTTAAAAATAGACTCTTGTTCTTTAATAGGCGGAGAAGGCGGAAAACAAATTGGTTTAAGTGGAGCTAATGCTTTTTGTAATGCAAAAGTTAAAAAATTTTCTGATTATGCTTCAAAACAAGTTAGTGATTTTGCAGAGTATGCGAGTTTAAATGCTGATGATGAAACTAAACAATTTTTGTCTAAACTACCTAATGGACAAGATATGAAAACTTATTTACGAACATGGGATATAAATTCAATAACAAATAAAAATTCTCCAGAAAATCAAGTTTTAGAATATTTAAAACAAGGAAATCAAGAAGTAGTAAATTTATTTATGGATTATGCAAAAAGTAATGGTGCTAAAACTGATCCATCTGAAATTAAAATTGAAGATTTGCAAGCTCCTGCAAATTTAGAAGAATATAAAAAAGGAATTAGTGAAAGCGTTAAAAATTATAAAAAAATATTAAAAGATACTAGTCCAAGTGATATAAGTTCTCTCGTTAGAAGTAAAATTCAAAATGGAAAAGACAATGAAAACAATGAAGATTTAGCTAAAAATCTAGTTCAACAAAACAAAAAACAATTCGACCTTGCAAAAAATATTGAAATAGGACAAGCTTTATCAGCTAGAAAATATGAAAAGATAGCTATTCCTACTCAAGAATATGTTAATGGTATCAGAAGAGATTTAAGACCAGAAATGATTGCCAAAATTAGAAAGCAACAAGCAATTGAAATTGAAACTATATCTCAAATTGAAGAAAAATGGCAAAAAAAATATGAAATCGCAAAGCTTTTAGCAGACAAAGAAGTAATTTTAGCACAAAAATTTGATGAACAAGGTGCAAAAGCTGAAATTGATAAAATCATTCAAGATGCAAATTCGGATAATTCAAATAAAGAAGAGTAAAATGACAATGGAAAACAATAAAGAAAAAAATAATCATTCAAAAAAAGAAATAAGAAAAGAAGAAAATCTTAATTTTAAATGCGAACAATTTTTTGGAAAAAATTGGAAGTATGTAGGTTTATTTATAGGTTTATCGTTACTTATAGTCGCTTATGAAGTTTCAAATATAAGCTCAAGAATGGAAAAACTTGAAAAAGTTGTCGAAGATAATAATGGAAAAGTAGTTCTAACAACTAGTGATGGGAGAGCCTTAAAGGTTACGAAAGAGCCTTTAAGAGCAGAATATTTAAAACAATATGCAATTTCAGTCTATGTAAATAACTTCATTGTTTCAAAATCTCAACTTACTAATAATTTTGAAAAAAATAGTTTTAAAAATTATGGTGAAGTTTTAAAAGGCGTTCCTACCCTTAGAAATATTTTTTATTATTATATTGATTCAAAAGCAGATGATGCAAAAAATATAAAAGTTAATAAAAAAGCTTTAGGCGATTTAATCGCTTATACACAATGGCTTATTTCAGCGGTTGCAGAAGATAAACTTCCAGAATATATTTCAATAAAAGATTATTCTTTGGATAAATATGAATACAATGGAAACAAATATAAGATTGAATTATCTATTAAAGTTATTGCACAAAGTTGGATTATAAGCCAAGGAGCTTATACTCAACAACAAGGAATATTTAAAATTGTTAGTGAAGGAAGTTTTGATTTAAGTAAATCTAATGATATTAATCCTTATGGTTTAAGAATAGAAAGTTTAAAAATTTATCCACTTATAAAATCAAATTCTTCAAATATTTAAAGGAGATAAAATGAATGATGAAATGACTTTAAAAAATAAAGAATTAAGCGACAAACTAGTTCATCTAGTTTTAACTTTACAAAAAGAAGTTAAGGAATTAAGAGAAGATACAGTGGTTAATGCACAGCATTTATCAATATTAAAAAGCAATTCAACGAAAACGATGAATACTTTAAATAATGAAATGATTAATCACATTAATGAAACTAGCGAGATCATCGAAGAAGTAATCGAACAAAGTGAAGAAAATTCTGGTAATAATTATACAAATTTTCTAAAATCTTTATTACAAGAAGATTTTGCTAAAAAACAACACGAAATAATTGAAGAATTAAGAAGAGAGTTGGGAGGCAAAACAAAACCAGTTTATTCTAATGTTAAACAAAATTCTATAATAGTCAATTTATCGTTTTTAATGTCTATGTTATCTTTTGGACTTTTATTGTTTATATGTTTTAAATTTAATATTTTTGCTCAACTTTTTTAGGATATATTGTGAAAAAAAAGCTAGAACAACTTAAAAATAGGACTCAAAAACTTAAGCAAGAAATAAGAGGTATTTATAATGTAAGTTTTAATAATAAAAATTCAACTCTTATAAATACAGATTTAGAACTCATAGAAAATGCTGTTATAGATTATATAATTCATTATATTAAGGGTTTTCATAATATAAAAAGAGATAAAGGCAAAGGTGCAAAACACATTAAATTTCATTTAGAAAAGGGAAGTGAAGGAGAAATTACCCTAGATGAACTTTTAAATTTAGGTAATTCTATAAGAGAATATTTAAAAGTATTCAAAGAGCCTTTTGATGATGGTAGAGGTGGAAAAGTATATGAGTGGCAAAATAATAATGGAGTGCGTTTTAGAATTGCAACAGATAAAATCAAAGGGGAGGGTCTCATCCCGCCACTATCCCCCTCTGATGAAGCAATTATAACCTTTTATTCTGATAGAAATCTTAATAAAGCAATGGAATTTAAAAATCCTAAGGTTAAAGAATATTATGAAAACAAAAATGAAAATAAAAATATTGTAAATCAAATTAAAAAGATAAAAAAATGAAAATAATAATTTTAATGTTTTTAACTTTTAGTTTATCTTTTTGCAATATTAATTCAAAAGAAATAGCAAACGCTTTAAAATATAATGCTTTAAAATATAATATTGATAAAAAAATACTTTATACTATAGCAAAGATTGAAAGTAATTTTAATACAAATGTTATAGCATTTGTAAGTGATAAAAAAGTTAATATCATAGGAAAAAATATTAAAATTAAAAATCTTAATTATAAAAATAAATATTTAATCCAAATTAATTCTGATATTAATACTTTAAAAAAAATAGCCATATTCTTTATACAAAAAGGTTATAAAATAGATGTTGGCTTAATGCAAATTAATTCTCAAAATTTTACCTTACAGGAATTAGACTATATTTTTAATCTTGATTACAATATCTCTAAAGCCGTTGATATTTTGTATCAATGCAAAAACAAATTTAAAAATGTAAAAAATACCATTGAATGCTATAACAAAGGGAATAAATTGGGAAAAAACTATGATTATTATAAAAGATTTTTAAGTCATTATCTTAAAGATTTTGGCTAAATATTATCTTAAATATAATAAAAAATTATATTTAAGATAATATTTATTAATAAGGAAATTTCATGAATATTACATTATTAGCTTTAAGTGGATTAGCATTAGCTGGAACTTATTTTGGATTTAAAAAGAAAGATCCAAATACAAATATAAGCTCTTGCTTTTTTGATAAATTAGCAACACCATTATATACTTTATTTAACGAATATCACAGTAATTCTTTATTGTTAATTGACTCTATTAAAGAAAATTCTATTTTATGCAATACTCCTTATTCCGAACTTTTCGGAATTGAAATCTCTTCTTATTCAACTTTACCAAATTATATAAATTCCAATGAAATTGATTCTTTAATTTCAAATTTGAAAGAAAATAACGATGCTTTTTTTTATTATGTTTTGCAAAAACAAGAAAAATTTCAAAAACAATATATTCTATCATACAACAAAACTTTAATAAAAATTCTAGCTTCATATTTTGGCGTTAATTTATTAAGTGGAGTTGAATTATGCAATATTATTTATAATCAATATTTGCAAAATAATTTTTATGAAGAAGATAAAAAACTTAAAACAGCATTAACTATACAAAAAAACACGGAGTTAAGCGAACCTGAATTTATGATTTTTAAAAGATTAGCAAAACAAGCTATAAGAAAAAATTATAATGATATTGAAATTTTTCAAGGTTTTAGACACTTAGACATAAATCAAGCTAGTATAGAAAAAATATTTAAATTAAATTTTGAAGGATCTATTTGGTTTTATTTTGATATTTCAACTTTGCAAATTGAAAAACATATTGATAAATTAATCAATTATTCTAAATTGCTAGGAGATAAAAAACCTTTTGTAGAATTAAAAAAATCTTATGAAAACAAAGAATATAATTTAGTTGTTGTTAACGCAATAGCTTATTTAAAAAAGTATGATAGTGAAATTATAGGCTCTTTAGGAAGTTATTTAAAAACTTCATTTATTTCCAAAGAATCGTATAAAAGTTCTCATCTTCAAAAAACACCTTTAAAATTTAGAGATAGTGAATTTGATTTTATTGTTAAAGATAGCTTTTTGCATAATTTTATAGCTTCTACTCACAAAAAACAAACTAATACGCCTGATATTTACGGAATTGATAAAAATGGAGCTTTTGTTAATTTTGCTTTTCAAGAAGAAAACTTCAACCCGCACTCTTGTATTATTGCTAAATCAGGTGCAGGAAAATCTGTGGCTAAACAAAAAATTATCTCTCAAATGATAGGTTTAAATTTTGAAAATGGAAAATGTTCCAATTTGGGAAAAAATGGAGTTAATGTAAGAATTAGAAGTTATGATATAGGCTTTTCTGATGAAAAATTAATTAGATTAATAAAGCTAAATCCTGATAATAATATAGCACATATCGCTTCAAATTTTTATGACTTTTCTTACAATCTAGTTGGCTTTATCGATTTTGAAAATAAAGAATTATTCGAAGCTGATTTAACATTTAATACAGATTTGGTTTCTATTATTCTAGAAACGCAAAATTCAGAACCATTAACAAGCAATGAAAGTGGAAATTTTAAATCAATTATAAGAAAAATATATCATACAAAACAATATCAAAGATATAGAGTTAGAGACTTAAAGGATAAAAATAAAGAAGTTTATGAAAAATTAATTAATTTAAATTATTTGGAATCTACTTTTTTGCAAGATATTAAAGAAAAAGAATTTAATTTTCTAAAAACTCCTTTACTAATAGATGTAATTAAATTTGCAAATAAAGAAGGACAAAATCAACAAATTAAAGAAAATGAGAGACAAGATTATTTAAATTTAGCTAGAAAATTAGATGGTATAGATAAATTAGAAATTTTTTCTGATTTTGATAAAATTGATATTAGTGATGTTGATTTTTTATCCATGGATTTAAATAATTTTAAAGAAAGTTCTTTATTCACTCCAATATTTTTATCTATATTCCAAAAAACTTATTTAAAAGATAGAGAGTATGCACTATCAAGAAAAAACCAAGGATTAGACTTTCCTAAAATTTTTTATGCTATAGAAGAAGCTAGAAATTATTTTAGAGTAAATTATTTTACAACTATGTTTGAAAAGATAGCGTTTGAATCTAGAAAATACGGCGTTCATTTATGTTTTATCGTTCAAGATGCTGATCATATTCCAAAAAGAATATTAAAAAATTTAGATACAAGAATTTTTATGCTATCTCCTTTGAAAAAATTAGAAGCAATTAATGAAGCTAAAGAAAATTTTGATATTCCAAAAAATGTAGAAATAGCATTAACAAATACAGAAGAACATGAAATGTGCTTTTGGTATTCAAAAGGAATTTTCCACATGAAATTTGATATTCCAGAAAATGAAATGAAAATTTTTACAACAAATCCTGATGATATTAAAAAAGAAAACGAACAGGAAGATAAGAAATGATAGTATCTATTTTTTTTATTATATTAGCTTTTATATTTTATAAAAAGTCAAAAACAGATATTTTAAATCAATTTATCTATGAAAATTTTTCTTATGTAATTGGTTTGGTTTCATTTATATGTTTTACATTTTTTATTGCTGATGATTCAAAACCTGAAAAAAGTTTATACTATTTAATTTTAATACCATTTTTAATTTTAATGCTTAAATATATTAAAAAAAGAATTAAAGTTAAAGGACTTGATATTATAGCAAACCAGCAGAGATATTTTGATGAGGTTAACTCTAAAATGATTGATGAATTTTATAAAAATAGAAGAATAATAAAAAGAGATAGAATTGAAGTATCAGTCAATGAAAATTCAAAAAAACTAATGAAAAACGGTTATATAGTTCCTGAATTTTTTATAAATTATAAAAATATGGAATTAACAAAAATTGAAAATTTAAATGAAATTGAGAATTATAAAATTCATAATATTATTTTCAAAAAAGCACAAAATTTTATTAAACAACAAGAAATTAATATTAATTATGAAAATAAATTAAAAGAAAATAATAATTGTTTGGAATTCTTTCTATTAGATTTATGGGAAAATTATACTTCAAGATTTAATATAGGAGTAGCAAATTTAGATATTTTAGCTAAAAATGAAAAAGAAATTGAATTTTTAGGAGCTGTTGATCTAGTTCATTTAAATTGTATCAAAAGAAAAGGTGCTGTAATTTATTATAAGTATTTAGAACATAAAAATAGAATTAAGGAATATTTAAAAGGAGAGCATAATGATAATCCTACAAATGATAAAATTTTCGATGAAAGCTATGCTTTAGAAAATGACAGCGATAAGACAATATACAAAGGTTAAAAAATGATTATTAGATTTTTTATTATTTTATATATTCTAAGTCAAACACTTAACGCTTGTGTTTGTTCATCACAAATTAATTCTTCTTATAATGATTATAAAAATTATATTATCACAAGATTATCAAAACAAGAAGAAGTATTAAAAATATTACAAAAAAGTATCGAAACAAACAAAAACACAATAATAACTCAGATTAATATAATTGAAAAAAACAATAAAATTTTAAGTAATGATTTATTAGAAATAAATAGAAAAATATTTGAATTTAAAAAACAAAATGAAATGAGGTAAAAATGGAATATATTGACGCTCGAGTTCAGCATATAAAACCACAAAGAATGAATATATTGGAATATTTGAGAAAAAATAATGATTTTATTTTATTTTTAAATAGCTTAGTTTATTTAAATATAATATTTTTAATAATTATGTCTTTTTATAAAAATAATTCTAATATTCTTGTTTTTGTTATTATCGTTTCCATTTTAACAGCTTTTATTGCAGTAAATTTATCAATGTGCGAAGAAGAAAAAGATGAAAAAGAAGCTATTATACCAAATGAAAAAAATAAAGATTATCTTATTTCTTTAGGAACTGAAGTAAAAAAATTTTATGGCGATGCTGTTAAAAGCGGAAAAAAGAAAAATAATAAAATTCGTCCTTTATTAATTAATGCCGAAACAATGAAAAGACACTTTTTGGTTATGGCTACTATTGGTGCAGGAAAATCGGTTTTGATGAAAGGGCTTATAGAACAATATGTGAAACTAGGTGGCGGATGTTTTATAATAGATGGAAAAGGAACGGTTGAATTTGCAAAAGAAATTTATGGACTTGTAGCAAGTTTGGGTAGAGAAGATGATTTTGTTCATTTAAATTTATTAGACATGGATAATACTCATACTATTAATCCGTTATTAAGTGGAGGAGCTTTAGCTATATACGAAATTTTAATAGCTTTACTAATTGGCGAAGAGAATGAATGGAAAGAAAAACAAAAAGAATTTATGAAAAATGTTTTAAAACTTATGGTTTATAAAAGAGATAATGAAAAAGATTTTATTTTTGATTTTTCAGCTTTAACAAATATGATGAGTTTAGCTAGCTTACTAAAATACGCTATAGAATATAAAGATTTAGCAAAAAACAATATAGGTTTAATGGATTATGTGAAATATGTTTCAACAACAATTGAAGTTGATATTAATGATTTTTTAAATGGTGATAAAAACGATAAAAACTGGATAGATGAAATGTATAAAAAAATTAATCCACAAAACTCGGGACAAGGAGTTTATGATGTAAGCGTTTGTGTTGGAGCATGGAGAAATGTTTTAACAAATTTAAGTTCTGATTATGGAAAAATTTTTAATGCTCCAAATCCTGATATTTCTTTATGGGAAGCAACTCAAAGAAACAAAATCATTTTTGTAACTTTACCAACTATGGACTCTGATACCACTCCTAAAGAACTTGGAAGATTGTTTTTAGGATTAATTAAAGGCGTTGCAGCTCAAAAAGCAAAATTTGCAAAAGAACCAAAAATTCCATTTGCATTTTTTGGTGATGAATTTGGCTCTTACGCTATAGAAGGTTTTGGAAGACTAGAATCTAAATCTCGTTCTCTAGGTATTTCAATTATGCCAATATTTCAATCATTAGCACAAATTGATGTTATAGCAAAAGCTGAATATGAAAAAAAAGAAATTATAGATGTAACAGGAGTGCATATTATTATGAAAACTCTTCATCCAGAAACCACAGAGTTTTATCAAAAAATGGTAGATAAGATTAAAGTTATGAAAAGAAAATTTACAAAAAGAAGAGAATTTGCTAAAGGGGAAGGAAGCATAGAAGATTCTTATGACTTTGAAGAAAAACCTGCTTTCGAACATAATGAAGTTGCAAACATGAATAACGGTGAGATGATGGTATTTGCGAATGGAAAATTACACAGAGCTATAGCCCAAGCGGAAAGCTCTTTACTTACTTTAGGAAAAAAAGTTACTTACGAGGGAATGAGCGACAAAAAAATTCCATTAACTCAATATATAAATAAAAGACAATTTATTAAAGAAGCTTATAGAATTTTAAAAGAACTAAAAGTTTAATTATGAAAATAAGAAATAGTAACTTTAGAATAATTTCCTACATTCTAAAGTTACTATGATATTCACAAATCTATATCATTTTTATTTTTTAATTCTTCATTTTCTTTTTCAAATTCTTTTATATATTTAACCACAGTTAGATAATTCAAATTAGTATCATCACATAAAGTTTTAATATCTATTTTTCCATTTGAATAATATTTTTCTTTAAATAATGAATTAAGAGCATTAAAAACAATTCTTTTATTTTTACTAGCTCTATTTTTATTAAAAATTTTTAATCTTTTAATTCTTTTATCTTCAAATTCTATTTTATTTTCTTTTTCAATTGAAATTAATTGAAAATCAATTTTAAAAATACTTTGTGCCTTGCATTTATAGCATGTCAAAATTATCTCATTATTACAATTTAAATCTATTAAAATATGATTAGTTTGTTTAGCTGCTTTTATTGATTTAAGTTTATTTTGAAATAAGCAATTTTGACAAGTCCATATAATCTTATACATTTATCTTTTTTTTCAAAAACCTTTTTTAGTAAGCCAGTCATCTAAAGCTAAATTAATAACATAATTTTGGGACTCAACTCTGCTTCCTTTCTCGGAAATATATTTAATTAATCTCTTATATAAATTATATTCCATTATTATTAATTTACTCTTTTTTAATTTAGCTTCATAACTAGTTTCACCTCTAGCTTCTTCAATAAATTTTCTTTCTAATTTATCGTTTAAATCTTTTTCTTTCTTTTCTTTTTCAACAAAATCAATTTTTTTAAATGGATTTGTTTTTGACATTTTAATCTCCTTATAATTAATTTTTACAATATTCTAAAATTTCACTATAAAAAGTTTCTATTTCTTCTTTAGCTTTATTTTTTTCTTTTAATTCTATAACACTCAAACCATCATAAACTGCATTTCTATAACTTTCTCTTTCAAAAATTATAGTTTCTGCTATTTTAACATTATCAGGAATATCTTTCTCATTTAAATATTCTTTTAAATTTTTAATTTTTTCTTTCAAAAATGGATTTGGAGAAGCTCTATTAATAAAAATTAAAACTTTTAATTTATCGTTAATAACACTTGCTTCTTTAATGATCTCAAGCATTTTATTTAAAACAGCTAAATCATAACCACTCGCAATAGTTGGAATTAAAATTAAATCACTTACTACAAAAGCTTGACGCATTTCTTTACTATCACGCCCTCCAGTATCAATAATAATACTATCATATTTTTCTTTTAATTTAATAACCTCTTGACTTAAAGAACTACCTATTTTTGACATAGAACTAAAAGGCAACTCCAAGTCATTATTGACCCTATAATCAATAAATGTTTCAACACTTCTTTGTGGATCAGCATCAACTAACATTAAATCTATACCTTCAAAAGCCAATTTAAAAGCCAAATTAGTTGCAATAGTTGTTTTTCCACTTCCACCTTTTTCATTTGCAATAGAAATAATCATTTTGTTTTCTCCTTACTTTAAGTTTTATATTATATAGTATTATATAGTATTATATTATATTATATTATAAAATTTTTACTCCTTAACTTCTAATAAATCCGCATTTTCATGTATATTACCTATGATTTCGATATTTGCAATATCTTTCATAAAGCATTGAAGTTCTTTATTTTTCAATATTCTAAAACCAAGAAAATTATCAATTCCTATACAACCTATGCTTACTTTTTTAGGTAATTTTTTAATCATACCTTTATCCAGAAGCTCATGTTTAAATATATAAACATATTTAATAATATCCCCTTCATAAATCTTTTTTCCATTTTTATCATAAAGTCCTGTAAATAATTCTATCTCATAATTACATGATGTAAAGTCTTTAACTTTACAATATTCATCATAGTCTCCACCGTAATAATTGCTTTCGCAACTATGTTCTATAGTAAGAACATAGTTTTCATCATCAACATTTCCTGTAACTGCAATATACTCATTATTGTTTATATTATCATTGTATATTTTCTGTTTTAAATATTTTTTACCATCCCAAATCCTAAAATCAAAATCTTTTAATTTCACTGTTTCTCCTTTGTATAATTATTTATTTATCCATAGAACTAAAAACCAAAATAACATAAATTGTCCCAAAAACTTTTGGCTTAATTGTTAATGTTCCATAATTCATTTTAATTCTCCGATTTATAATTTATGAAATTGCGTGAAATAAATACCAGTAGCTTTTAAATCTTTTTTTATTTGATTAGAAATAAGATGATAAACAACTTCAAAATCTGTTTTTTTCCAAAAATATCTACTATAATCTACTAAACAACTGCCTGTTATAATTTTATCCTCTTTATTTGCCTTATAACTACAAAAATAATAAGCCTTGACTTTAAATAAATCTAATATTTTCATTTTAGTAACTCCTGATTATAAAAATACTCATACTCTTCTTTACAAAAAGAGCCGAAAAATAAAAAGCATAAATAGTTTAATTCTTTAATCTTGTTTTGCTTTAAAAGTTCAAAAAATTTCTCTTTGCTTAATTCTTCTTCTTTTTCGCCACCTTGCGTAAAATAAGGAATGATTTCTATATCGTGTTTAATAAAAAAATCAGGCATTACAAATTCTCTTTTTTCAAAATCAATCTTAATGCTTTGTTCTGTTAATCCTTTAAACAATAGCGTTTCTTTAAACAAGTCCATTGTTTTAAAAATATCAATGTTTTTGTATTCTTGAAAGTGCTTCTTTGGCAAAAAAACTCTAAGACTTATCATCTCAGTTTCATTTTTTTGATTGAGATCGCACCCAAACAAAAACCTAATTCCGACATTATATTTTTTAAAATATTCTTCTTTACTCATTGTTTGAAATTTTTCATAATCAAGCATTATTGTTCTCACCTTATTTTTTATGCAATTTTCATTGTTTTTCTTTTTTTATTATTTTTATCAATTTTTCTATTAATGTAAACAACCCGATACAAATAAGAGGACTGATCGTAGTTGTTAAAAATAAAATAATAAAAAGTGAGTAAAAATCACTATCAATGACCGCACTTAGCATTAAAGCAACGAAACAAGAACCTATACAAAAAAATAACACATAAGACAGATATTTCTCCGCATAAGACAGAAATTCCCTAACTTTTCTTTTGTCATTCATTTTTTCTCCTTTTATTCCAAAGATAATTAATATTATATTATATTATATTATATTATATTATATTATATTATATTATATTATATTATATTATATTATATTATATAGTATTATATAGTATTATATATAAAAATAAACTTAAATAAAAAATTATAATTGAATTATAACAAAATGCAAGATTTAAGCAAACATTAATTAAAAAAATTATAATTGAACTATAATTTTAAGGAAAAAAATAAACTTAAGCCAAAAAATCACCAAACCTTAAATTAAAAAATATTTAAGTTTAAACACACAAAACGCTATTTTACCATACTTTAATAAAATTAAGATATTTATAAGATTAAGTTTTATATAAGCAAAAAATTAACTTGAGCTTAAAAAAAATTAACTTGAGCTTAATTTTTTTTCTTTCAAACTATGGAAAAATCTAATTCTTAAGCTTAATTTTATTTCTATATCTTATAATAAAAGTTTCAATCTTTTTTTTCTTTAAACCTTAAACTAAAAAATAAATTTCATCTTTTGAAATAAAATCAAATAAATAAAAATCAAAACTTTAATCAAAGAATAAATAAGCTTAAATGACAAAAAACAATTAAAACAAATACTTTTTTATTAATGAAACAAAAAAGCTTTTAAAACGCAAATTTGAAAGTTTTTATTTTTTTAAGCTTTCGATTAAAGCTTAATCAATTATAAAAATAAACTTAAATAAAAAATTATAATTGAATTATAACAAAATGCAAGATTTAAGCAAAAATTAATTAAAAAAATTTAGCTGAAAAAAAATAAAGAAAAATAATATTTAAGTTTCTTTTAATTTAAAAATATATTTTCTAGATTAAGAGAGAATATAAATATTAAAATAAACTTAACTTATAAGCTTAAAAAAATATAAAGATAAAATATAGCATTATTTTATTAAATGTATATTGCAAAGTAATATAGTTACTCCGCTTCGCTTCCCTTATTTCTCATAATCTCATTAATAAAGCGATGGGAT
>NZ_MJXO01000028.1:0-53941 GCF_001762835.1 Campylobacter sp. BCW_6466 | reverse complement strand
GTTGAGATTTCTTTAAACAATATTTGCTCTCTTGTTTAAAGTGTTTTCCATACCTTGAGAAATCATTTCACTTTGTTTTCCATCAATACCTACTAATGATAAAGCCCATGAAGGCCCTTTAATAATTAAATTCCACATAATTACCGCTGAAGCAATTTTTGCAAATATAGTTAATAAGCCTGTGATTGCACCTATAATAAAGTTAGTGTGAAAATTATATACGCTAGTTTTAATTCCTGTAAATTGTTCTACAGAAACAAATAAGAAAAATTCGTCTACTAAAACATTTATAAATAATGATAAATATATAAAGAGAATAATTAATACGGGTTTTAAAAATATAGCCATACCATTAATTAAGAATTCAATAATTTTATCCATTCTTTTAGTTGCTAAGGAGAAAGCTACAACGAATGGTGAAATATAAAAATATTTTATCAAAGAAACTAAATAAGATACAAATATTATAATAGAAGCTGTAGTGCAAACCAATAATGGTATTTTTTGAAAAGTCCATTCTATTAACATTATAGCTATAGCATATCCTGTAATTGTTGAGGCAACTGTTCCTGTTATGTATCCAACGATAGCTCCACCTACTGTTCCTATGATTGGCACAGTAGAAGCTGCTGCTGCTTGAATTACAGCCATGAATTTTCCAGTATTTTCCATTACAAAATCTTTTATAGTTGAAGCTCCTGGTAACATCATCCATACTAATTTACCTGCTATCCATCCTAAAGAGCTATCTGTAATATCATCTTTACTAATTTCAATATCTCCTTTATTTATATTTTCTTTAGTGTTTTGAATATTTTTTTTAGTTGCTTTAATCATCCTTTCTTTTTGTTCATCTTCATCACCTTGCTCTTCTTTAAACATAGTTACTTCTGCTAAAATTGCACTACTTGGCGTAAATAAAGAATTTATCCATCCAAGTTGCATTTCTCTTACTGCAAAATAAGCATCAAGATTTTTCATTTCATTGATTTTTTGAGTGTTATCTCTTAATTTATCAATTTTTTCCATTTGAGAATTTATTTTAGTTATTTCATTTCTTGCTTTTAAAATATCAGCTTCTAAAGCTATACAAGCTTCCAAGGAAATATCGCCATTTTTTCCTGCCATATCATTACTATCTTCAGCTAAAAATCGTTTTATTTTTTCTTTATCTTCATCTGTTAAAGAAGTGATATAGCTTTCTCTAATGGCAGATAGTTGGTTTTTATATCTTAAAGAACAAGTTTTTTTATAAATTTCATCTCCTTGACTTATAAGAAACTCATTTTCTTTCTTTTTTTCTAATAAGGCTTTAATACCTTGAATATTTACTCCACCTATACTTTTATAAATTTTATCCATATAGGTTTTTCCACCAATTGCACTAGCCATATCTGCAATATCTGTTGATTTTAATGCAAAATATCTAATGACGTTTTGCATAATTGTTGAGTGAGCTAAACCATTTCCTTCGGGTATAGGCATAAAAAATGTTCCTATCATAATCATTGGAATATAAAATTTATGTAAAAATTTTTGCTTTCCTTCATTTTCGCCCCTATTTTCTAAGTAAGCTTGAATTTTTTCTGCACTAATTGAAGTAAGAAAAAATCCACCAACTAAAACAAGAATTAGAATTTGTAAATGTTGATAAATTTTTTCATTGGCTAAAAATAGATTTGAAAAATACGCCATATTGTTTTTATTAAAACCATCTACAGCTGAAGTTTCTTGCAAACTTATACTTGAAGTAGAAAATCCTTTATTTTGATTTAAAACAGAATTTGGAGCTATCAAAAAATCCATAAAACTTTGATTTTTTTGTATAGTTTTAATGCTAAAATTATCTATACCATCTTTTAAGGTTAATTCTCCTAAATTATAAGTTTTTTCTCTATCAATAATATTTGGATTTAAAGTTGCTAAAGCAACTAAATATTTTGCAAAATTAATTTTAGTATCGCTTGGCGTCCATTTAATTATACTTTCTAAATTAATTTTTCTATCTATATTTTCATAATTTTTTAATTCAGTATCAAGTCCTGTATACACTTGTTTAGCACAAGATAAATTAGTTTTTGAAGCATTAAATTTTAAATCTAAATCAAAATTTTCATTTTTATAAACTCTACAAAAAGTTGTCCCATTTTTAAAATCAAATCCTATGATTTGAGTTCCATATCCGCTATTAACCTTTCTACACTCCCAACTACATCCATTTTTAGAATCTATGTCATCATCACTATTAGGAAATATTTTTTGCATTTCTTCTTTAGTAGTTTCAGAAACAACTCCTTGCCCATTATTTGTTCCTTCTGCAAATAAGAAATTAAACAGCAATAAAAATAAAATTATTTTTTTCATTTGTATTTAACCTTTTGCTTATAATTGTTTTGAAAATTATTTTTAGCATTTAAATTAGGTTCGCCATTTAATTCAGGACACATAAATTTACAACCATTTTTCCATTCAGAACAACCATACCAAAATTTGTTTTTTTCATTTTTACTTTCTCTTTTTATTAAGTTTCCTTGATTACATTGAGGACATTTAAAAGATGTATTTAAATTAGTGCTTTTATTTTCTAATTCAGGTTTTCCATTAACAGATTTCGCCTTAAAATCACAACCATTAGAATACTCAGAACAAGAAAAGAATTTTCTAAATTTTCCATTTATTTCTCTTAAAAAACCTTTTTGACATTTAGGACAAGTTATTTTTTCTTTTTCTTCATTAGAAACAATTTTTTTGTTTAAACTCTTTTCATTATCAATTATTTTTAAAATAAAATCATTAATTGAATTTAAAAAATCGCTTCTTTTTAGTTTTCCTTCTTGTATCTCTTTTTGAGATTCAAACCATAAAGCTGTCATGTCTGGATTTGTCAATATAGGATCTAAATTTTGGATTAAATTAATTCCAAGTTCTGTAGCATTAACAACTTGCTTTTTATCCTTTGAAACTACAATATAGCCTCTGTTTATTAAAGTTTCTATGTGATTACTTCTTGTTGCTGGAGTTCCTATTCCGCCATTTTCGCCTTTTTTATCTTTATCTTTTTCTATTAAAAGTTTTTTAATTTTTTCATCTTTAACATATTTAGAAACTTGATTTAAATCTTTTAATAAAGTAGTATATTACATCATAAATTAAAAATTTGATTTTAGTTTTCAGCCAAAAACAAGTAATATTGCGATAAAATCTCAGACTTATAAAGGGGCATTAGCTCAGCTGGGAGAGCACAACGCTGGCAGCGTTGGGGTCAGCGGTTCGAACCCGCTATGCTCCACCATATGGTTCCGTAGCTCAGCTGGTAGAGCACTACCTTGACATGGTAGTGGCCGTTGGTTCAAGTCCAATCGGAGCCACCATCGCCCTTCCTTATACAAAGGATTATCATGCAAAACACTATCATACAAAAAGCCGTCCATAAAGATTTAAATTCTATACTTGAAATCACAAAAGATGCTTTAAATGCTATGAAAGCTATGAATTTTCATCAATGGGATGAGAATTATCCCAATGAAATAGTTTTTCAAGAAGATATACAAGCACAAGAACTTTATGTGTTTAAAGAAAATGATGAAATTTTAGGCTTTATCTGTATCAATGAAAAATTTGAACCTGAATTTTATAAACAAGTTATTTTTAACAAAAATTATGATGATAAAGCCTTTTATCTACACCGTTTAGCCGTCAAACAAAAGGCAAAGGGCAAAGGCGTAGCACAAAAACTTTTAAATTTTTGCGAAAATTTTGCCTTGGAAAATCACAAGGCA
Source organism: Campylobacter sp. BCW_6466 (assembly GCF_001762835.1). Classification (NCBI taxonomy): domain Bacteria; kingdom Pseudomonadati; phylum Campylobacterota; class Epsilonproteobacteria; order Campylobacterales; family Campylobacteraceae; genus Campylobacter; species Campylobacter sp. BCW_6466. The sequence continues at coordinate 50,162 of NZ_MJXO01000028.1, read as the reverse complement.
AGTTTAAGAGCAGATACTCATAGTAAAAATTTTCCTATGAATTCGCTTTTTAAAAAGCTCGATTTTAATTTTTGTGGAAATTTTGACATACCCAATTACCAAGATCCTTTTTTAGCTTATGAAAAAATTCTAAACCAAAAAGCTTTTTGAGTTTTTCTCATAGGCTTTGATTTGTGCTTCATGTTTTAAAGTCAAAGCTATATTATCAAGTCCTTCCAAAAGACAAATTCTGTGAAAATCATCTAAATCAAAAGAAAAAATCTTATCTTTAAAAAATACTCTTTTTTCCAACAAAGAAATTTCTATATTTTTATCTTGGGATTTTTTTAACTCATCAACTATTTCCAAAACCTCATCTTTAGTAAGTTCTATGGTAAGCAAACCATTTCCTAAGGCATTGTTTTTAAAAATATCTGCAAAAGAAGGTGCGATAATAACTCTAATACCATAATCAACCAAAGCCCAAGGCGCATGCTTTCTTGAAGAGCCGCTACAAAAATTTTCAAAACTCACCAAACATAAACATCATCTAAATTATAAATATTTTCATCGTAGTCTAAATTTTCAAGGCAAGTTTTTATCGCCATAACCACTTCTTCTAAATCGCATTTTCTACATCACGCAAAGTGGTATCAAAGATTATGATTTTATTATCTTTCATGATTTAATCCTTTAAAACCAAACAGACTAAATGAATAAAATTTCAAAAACTTAACAACAATGATAAAAAATTAAAAATGTAAAAAATGATTAAAAATAAAATTGAGTTTTAGAGTGAGAGTTGTAGTAGCAGATTAAAAGTATTGTCTTTACTTTTTTGTTGGACTGAATTTGAAATTTCAAAAATTTGTTTCATCTTTTCCTCCTTTGTTAAAATTAATCTTTAATGTATCATATTTTTAGTAAATGTATTTGTAAAATTCTTAAATTAAGAAAATTATTGATATAATTGTAATTTTAAGTAACAAAAAGGATGTTGATGTTAAAAGAACTCTTAGAGATTAAAAAAGAAATGGAACCTGTTATCCACGAAGCCAATGTGAAATTAAATGTCCTAGCTCGTGAAGTCATAGTCCGAAAAAAAGAATACGAAATTTATGGCCCTATGGTAGATCGTGTTTATCTTGATAATGCCATTTATGTTAAAGTTATGTCAAGTGGACGCGATGTAAAAACAGACAATGTAGCTATAAAAAATGGTTTTTACATGGTTTTTGTAGCCCCTGAAAAAGAAAGTACAAAAGACATCAAAAACAAACTCAAAGTAGCTTATGAGGGGCTTGATAACAAATTTATCGCTACACTCATACGATCTTGCCAACGCTTTAAAGAAATCATAAATAAAACCCAAGCCACACTCGCTAAAGCTTCTAACATGAATGTAGTAATAAAAACAAATTTAGGCGAAGCAAGTGCTGCACTTAAATTTAACATCAATATAGAATACACTAGAGACACCCAAAAACTCACTCGCGAAAATTCAAAATCAGCAGGAAGCTTTAGAGATACTAAAACTTATATAAATCTTATAGTAGAAAAAAATACAGATTCTCAAATTTGTGAAAAATTACTTGATGATGTAGAAAAATACTTTATCGGTGGAGGTTGATTTCATTAATGCAAGTTATAAAAACTTGCATTAGATTAAAATTTATAATTATATCCTAAATATACACCATAATTTGTTTGTTTAGGATCGTAGAAGTTTGAACCCACTTGATTTTGATAAAAATTTCTAGAATTATAATGAATTTGCTCTGCTTTAAAGCCTAATTCTATTTCATTATGTGGCGTCAAATCATATAAAGCACCTATTTTCGCTCCATAAAAATAACCGTCAAAATTTTGCGACAAAGATAAAAAGCTTGTTTTTAAGGTAAGATCTGTTCTTGCATATCCTCCATACACACCTAAAACAGCTCTGGTTTTTTCAAAAAGCTTAGGAGTAAAATCATAACCTGTTAAAAATTTATGTGTAGTAAAATCACCTTCGATTTGAATTCTAGGAGTTTTGATAAAATCACTAAATTCATCAGAATAATTATAACCAGCATAAATTCTATGATTTTCATTTAAACGATATCCAAGTTTTAGACCAAATGATGGTATATTACCTGAAATATCTCCATTAAAATTTTGCTTTGTATTCTTATGTTTTAACTCACTTTTTACTTGAGCATGCATCCAAGCTGCATCAGCACCTATAAAAAAACCGGAATTCTCATCTGCTAAAGCCAAATTTGAAAACAAAGTAGCACTTGCGACAATGCTTAATAATTTTTTATTCATAACCTAACTCCTTATAATAAAATTCGATCTAAAAAAATTTAGATCTTTTTATATTATATATTCTTCAAAGATTAAATAAGAATTTTTTATAAAATATTTAATCTTTACATAAAAATATGTGAATATTTTACTCAAATATTATTTTGGAACAACTATATCACTACGACATTCTATCACCGTATGCACATTTCCACGCGGGTTAAAATCCCCTACAACTTTAATCCATTTTGGTTTTAATTTATCTTTTAAAGTATTATAAATTTCATTGATACTTGCTTCATGTGAAACATTTCTATACATAAAAGTATTGATATAAAGCTTTATCGCCTTAAGCTCAACCACAAATTTATCAGGTATATACTCAAGATAAATCGTTGCAAAGTCAGGATAGCCCGAACGCGGACAACAACACATAAATTCAGGCAAAGTGATTTTAATGATATAGTCATTTTTCGCATCATTTGGCCAAATTTCCATATTTTCTACATCAAATTCTTTGATTTCTTTTTCACCATAACGCATAGATTTTCCTTAAATTTAAATTCAAGCAAAAATTATAACAAAATAAGTTTTTAAAACGATTATGATACAGATAAGAAAATGCAATTTTATTGCAACTCACCCCTAGCAAGAGTGAGTTAGCAATAAATTGAAGGCAGTTCAAGCCTAAGCCTAGTATTACAAGACTACCAAGATAGGCTTGTAAAGCAAGGCTTGCTCCCTTTAAGGGAGCAAAAAACAATATTTTATAGAATGCCAAGCTTAAATTATTGTTTAAGCTGGATCAAGGTTTGAAGCATTTGATCACTGGTTGAAATGGTTTTTGAGTTTGCTTGATAACCCCTTTGGATAATGATAAGTTCTGTTAAAGAACGGCTCAAATCCACATTTGACATTTCAAGAGCTGAGGTTTTCATCTCACCACGACCCCCTGTTCCTGCTTCACCTACTACGATATTACCACTATTTGCAGTAACTTTGAAAAGGTTTCCGCCGATTTCCTCAAGACCTGAGTTATTTGCCACTGAAGCCATAGCGATTTTTGCCACTGCAAAGGTTTTACCATTGGTAAATTCACCTAAGATATTTCCTTTATCATCAACGCGGATTGCATCAGGTTTTAAGTTACCCGAAGTATAACCATCGGTTGCTTGTCCTGTTAGAGTTGAAGCAGAATTTGAGCTTACAAGGCCGTCATTGCTTCCGCTTGTTCCAAAGGAAAGTTTGATTTGTTGATTTGGCGCAGCACCATTATTTGGTGAGAAATTGATCGTTTTTGGTGTATAGCTTGCCAAAGATCCATCATTATTAAATCTTGCAGTACCTACGATGATATTGTTTGGACCTTCTCCTGTGGTATTGATTTCCGCAGGTTCTGGCACACGGATGATCATTTGCCATTCATTACCCCCATCTTGAGTGGTGCTTTGTTTTACAAATTGCACTTCTAAAGTGTGTTTTGAACCTAAAGAATCATAAATTTCAAGCCCTGCTGAAAAAGCTGAAAGTTTAAATTGCTCACTTTCTTTGATCGATCCACCTACAACCAAAGGACCATCAAAAGCTTTAAACATAGCTGTAAAAGCATCATTTTTACTGACTGTGCCTTCTTTGTTAGTATAAGCTGTGATATTAAAGCTCATATTTTTTGGATTAGTCGTTTGTGTTGTTCCCGCTATAGCATTTGGAGGAATAGTAGAATCTTCTTTTGCATTAGATATAGCAAAATTTCCGTTTTCTGTTACCACTACTTTTACAGCTTGATTGATATCTGCTGCTGCAAAAGTTCCACTTCCATCATAATCCACCCCATATCTAGCATCTCTTTGTAAAAGCTCTCTTAAATCTTCAGTCGTTCTAAAAGTTCTTGCATCTGTATTTAAAAGCTTGCCATGAACTGCATCATAATAAGCTGCTGAAGCAGGATCTGTTGGTCGTGTATTTTGATTAACTCCACCTTTAAATCCAGGACCACCATCAGGATTATACATAGGACCTATATCCACAGGATTTGAACTATAAATATATTTATGAGCTGTAATAACTTTTACTGGATTTCTATCACCTTCTAAAGCAGTTGCATTTCCACCTGTTGCTGTCCATAAAGAAGTATTATCTTGTTTATCATGTGTAAAAGTATGTTTTTGTGTATTACTATCCCATTTTGCTGTCCAAACCTCACCTGCTGTATTTGTAGTTAAAACACTAAGATTAATATTTTTCATATTATCTGTAGTGCCATCAGAATTTGTATTGATAAAATCAATTCCACTGCCATCTTTATTTTTAACCGCTTTTACTCCTGTTCCATCTCTTGTATCTGTTGGAGCAGTGAAAGTATTAATATAAGCTATAGCATCATCTATGCTTTGAATATCACTATTTGTAATTCTTACACCATTTAAAGTTATATCTAAAGTTACTTTTTGATCTGCTGTTCCCCAAAAAGCTGCAGTTTGATTGTTTTGTAAATTTGGATCAAAAGCGCTTACACCTAATTTATTTGTAGAGTATTTCGCATCCGCATAAGATACCCAAATTCCTTGTCCATCTCTTAAATTTAAGCCTTGCCCTTTTGCATTAAATAACGATCCTGCATCCACGCCTTTTTCTGTTACTTCTATAGCATTTTTAGAAGTAGTATAAAACTGAGTCGTTCCTGTATCATTTTCATCTTCTGCTCTATTGGTTTTGTTATTATAACCATGAACTGAATCAAGTGCATAAAGATTTCTGCTTGAAGTTCCTATATTTAAACCACTATTTAAATTTGCTTTGATAGCTACTTCGGTTGATTTTGCTGCAGGGATATGCATGCCTGGATCGATAAAGATATTTTGCGGAGTTCTTGAACTATCTATGGTTTGATCATCCCAATTGATATTCCAACCTTGCACAACAAAACCGGCATTATTTACGAAATTCCCATAAGCATCAAGTTTAAAATCCCCGCTTCTTGTAAGATAGTTTGTAAGACCACCATCATCACTCACCATGAAAAAACCATCACCATTAATAGCAACGTCAGTGTTTTTATCTGTAGTTTGAACTGAACCTTGAGAGTGAATTCTAGTTGTAGAACTTACTGAAACGCCAAGACCGATTTGAAGTGGGTTTTGTCCGCCTCTTCCATCAGTTGGAGCAGTAGCGATTTTTACTGTTTGGCTAAACATAGTTCCAAAATCTGCACGAGAGTATTTAAAACCAGTAGTATTAACATTTGAAATGTTATTACCTTCAACATCCATCGCAACTTGATGTGCTTGTAGTCCGCTTACGCCAGACCAAAGTGATCTCATCATCTTAAATCCTTTATAAAATATTGCTTTAAAAATTTAACGCTTTGGCTTTAAAAAACTTTTGCGTTTATGTGAAGTTTTACAAGCAAGTTCTGTTCCAACTTTTGAAATTTTTTATGAATTTTTTAAAAATTTATAGAAAAAATTTAAAGGTATTTTAGGAGTTTATGGAACTTTGGACTTTTGTGTAATGAAAATTACCAAAGTTATACCCTAACTCTTAAATTTGCCGCATGGGTTAAAGCCACTGCTATAGCATCTGTGATATCTAAAGGCTTGACATCTTTACTAAGTCCTAAAAGTCTTTTTACCATAAAAGCAACTTGTTCTTTGGTTGCTTTAGCTTTTCCTGTGACAGCTTTTTTCACTTGTAAGGGAGTGTATTCTGCAAAGTCTCCATGAATTTGAAGAATTTTTAAAGATAGGGCTCCGCGAAATTGTGCAAGTTTTAAAACGGTTTTTGGATTGTAAGCAAAAAAGATATCTTCTATAGCCACCTCATCAAAAGAATGATTTTTAAAAATCAAATCCAAACCCTCGCAAAGCTCTGTGATTTGATACTGTAAAGTACTTGGCTTTATCTTTATAAGTCCTGCTTCTATGAGAATATTTTTTCCTTTGCTGGCTTCTATGATAGCATAACCGCAATTTTTTGAACCTGGATCTATACCTAAAATTTTCAAATTCATACCTTTTGAAAATAAAATACAAAAGCGGATTTTAACCTTTTTTTATGAAATTTAAGATAAAATTTATACATTATGCAAAATTTAAAGAGAGATTATGAATCCAAGCCAAATACTTGAAAATTTAAAAAAAGAATTAAGCGAAAACGAATACGAAAACTATCTATCAAATTTAAAATTCAACGAAAAGCAAAGCAAAGCAGATCTTTTGGTTTTTAATGCTCCAAATGAACTCATGGCTAAATTCATACAAACAAAATACGGCAAAAAAATCGCACATTTTTATGAAGTGCAAAGCGGAAATAAAGCCATCATAAACATACAAGCACAAAGTACTAAACAAAGCAACAAAAGCACAAAAATCGACATAGCTCATATAAAGGCACAAAGCACGATTTTAAATCCTTCTTTTACTTTTGAAAGTTTTGTTGTGGGGGATTCTAACAAATACGCTTATGGAGCATGTAAAGCCGTAGCGCATAAAGACAAACTTGGAAAACTTTATAATCCAATCTTTGTTTATGGGCCTACAGGACTTGGAAAAACACATTTACTTCAAGCAGTTGGAAATGCAAGCTTAGAAATGGGAAAAAAAGTCATTTACGCTACAAGTGAAAATTTTATCAATGATTTTACTTCAAATTTAAAAAATGGCTCTTTAGATAAATTTCATGAAAAGTATAGAAACTGCGATGTTTTGCTTATAGATGATGTGCAGTTTTTAGGAAAAACCGATAAAATTCAAGAAGAATTTTTCTTTATATTTAATGAAATCAAAAATAACGATGGACAAATCATCATGACTTCAGACAATCCACCCAACATGCTAAAAGGTATAACCGAACGCTTAAAAAGTCGTTTTGCACATGGGATCATAGCTGATATAACTCCACCTCAACTAGATACAAAAATAGCCATCATAAGAAAAAAATGTGAATTTAACGATATCAATCTTTCTAATGATATCATAAACTATATCGCTACTTCTTTAGGGGATAATATAAGAGAAATCGAAGGCATCATCATAAGTTTAAATGCTTATGCAACCATACTAGGACAAGAAATCACACTCGAACTTGCCAAAAGCGTGATGAAAGATCATATCAAAGAAAAGAAAGAAAATATCACCATAGATGACATTTTATCTTTAGTATGTAAAGAATTTAACATCAAACCAAGCGATGTGAAATCCAATAAAAAAACTCAAAATATAGTCACAGCAAGACGCATTGTGATTTACCTAGCTAGGACACTTACGGCTTTAACTATGCCACAACTTGCGAATTATTTTGAAATGAAAGATCATACGGCTATTTCACATAATGTTAAAAAAATCACAGAAATGATAGAAAATAATGCTTCTTTAAAAGCAAAAATCGAAGAACTTAAAAACAAAATTCTTGTTAAAAGTCAAAGTTAAGTGAAAGGATGTGAAAAATAAATTCTAGAATGTGAAAAAAAGAAATTAAGCAAAGTATGATAAAATACAAATTTGATTATTTTGCTTTGAAGAATTTCACAATTTCAACGAGCTTATTATTACAACGAATTTAAATTAAAATAAACCAAGGAGAAAAAATGAAGTTAAGTATCAATAAAAATACTTTAGAATCTGCAGTGATTTTATGTAATGCTTATGTAGAAAAAAAAGATTCAAGCACCATTACTTCTCATCTTTTTTTTCATGCTGATGAAGATAAACTTCTTATTAGAGCTAGTGATTATGAAATAGGTATCAACTATAAGATAAAAAAAATCCGCGTAGAATCAAGTGGTTTTGCTACTGCAAATGCAAAAAGTATTGCAGATGTTATTAAAAGCTTAAATAATGAAGAAGTTGTTTTAGAAACTATTGATAACTTCTTATTTATAAGACAAAAAAGCACAAAATACAAACTCCCTATGTTTAATCACGAAGATTTTCCAAATTTTCCAAATACAGAAGGAAAAAACCAATTTGACATTGATTCAAGTGACTTAAGTCGTTCTCTTAAAAAGATATTACCAAGTATTGATACAAACAACCCAAAATACTCCTTAAATGGTGCATTTTTAGATATAAAAACAGATAAAATTAACTTCGTAGGAACTGACACAAAACGCCTTGCAATCTATACTTTAGAAAAAGCAAATAATCAAGAATTTAGTTTTAGTATCCCTAAAAAAGCTATCATGGAAATGCAAAAACTTTTCTATGAAAAAATAGGAATTTTTTATGATCAAAATATGCTTATCGCTAAAAATGAAAACTTTGAATTCTTTACAAAACTTATTAACGATAAATTTCCAGACTATGAAAAAGTTATACCAAAAACTTTCAAACAAGAACTTAGCTTTTCAACTGAAGATTTTATAGATAGTCTTAAAAAAATCAGCGTTGTAACTGAAAAAATGAAACTTCATTTTAACAAAGATAAAATCATCTTTGAAGGTATAAGTTTAGACAATATGGAAGCAAAAACAGAGCTTGAAATTCAAACAGGAGTGAGTGAAGAATTTAATCTTACTATAAAAATCAAATATTTACTTGATTTCTTAACTTCTATAGAAGAAGAAAAATTCACTTTAAGTGTAAATGAACCTAATTCAGCATTTATAGTCAAATCCCAAGGACTATCAATGATTATCATGCCTATGGTTTTATAATAAGAACAAGTAAAAGATAAAGGAAAAATATGCAAGAAAATTACGGTGCGAGTAATATTAAAGTCCTAAAAGGCCTAGAAGCTGTTAGAAAACGCCCAGGTATGTATATAGGAGATACAAACATAGGCGGACTTCATCATATGATTTATGAAGTTGTGGATAATTCTATCGATGAAGCTATGGCAGGACATTGTGATACTATAGATGTAGAAATCACTACTGAAGGAAGCTGTATAGTTAGTGATAATGGTCGTGGTATTCCTGTTGATATGCACCCAACTGAAAATATGCCAACTTTAACTGTTGTTTTAACTGTCCTTCATGCAGGGGGGAAATTCGATAAAGATACTTATAAAGTTTCAGGCGGTTTGCACGGTGTTGGGGTTTCGGTTGTAAATGCACTCTCTAAAAAACTTGTAGCTACAGTTGAAAGAAATGGAGAAATTTATCGTCAAGAATTTTCAGAAGGTAAAGTTATCAGTGAATTTGGTGTGATAGGAAAAAGTAAAAAGACAGGAACAACTATAGAATTTTGGCCTGATGATCAAATTTTTGAAGTGACTGAATTTGATTATGAAATTTTGGCTAAAAGATTTCGTGAACTTGCATACTTAAATCCAAAAATCACTATAAATTTTAAAGATAACCGCGTAGGCAAACATGAAAGTTTTCACTTTGAAGGTGGAATTTCTCAGTTTGTTACAGACTTAAATAAAAAAGAAGCTTTAACTAAAGCAATTTTCTTTAGCGTAGATGAAGAAGATGTGAATGTTGAAGTAGCTTTGCTTTACAATGATACTTATAGCGAAAATTTACTCTCTTTTGTAAATAATATCAAAACTCCAGATGGTGGAACACACGAAGCTGGTTTTAGAATGGGCTTAACTCGTGTGATAAGTAACTATATAGAAGCAAATGCAAGTGCTAGAGAAAAAGATAATAAAATCACGGGTGAAGATGTGCGTGAAGGTTTAATCGCTGTTGTGAGTGTAAAGGTGCCTGAACCACAATTTGAAGGACAAACCAAAGGAAAACTTGGTTCAACTTATGTGCGTCCTATAGTTTCAAAAGCAAGTTTTGAGTATTTGACTAAATATTTTGAAGAAAATCCTATCGAAGCTAAAGCTATAATGAACAAAGCTTTAATGGCTGCTCGTGGTAGAGAAGCAGCGAAAAAAGCCAGAGAATTAACGCGTAAAAAAGAAAGTTTAAGCGTAGGAACTTTACCAGGGAAATTAGCTGATTGTCAAAGTAAAGATCCAAGTGAAAGTGAAATTTATCTTGTGGAAGGGGATTCTGCAGGAGGTTCTGCAAAACAAGGTAGAGAAAGATCTTTCCAAGCTATATTGCCTTTGCGTGGTAAAATTTTAAATGTTGAAAAAGCAAGACTGGATAAAATTTTAAAATCTGAGCAAATTCAAAATATGATTATCGCTTTTGGCTGTGGTATAGGTGAAGATTTTGATCTTTCAAAACTAAGATATCATAAAATCATCATCATGACAGATGCGGATGTTGATGGATCACATATACAAACCTTGCTTTTAACTTTCTTCTTCCGTTTTATGAATGAACTTGTAACAAATGGACATATTTATTTAGCACAACCGCCTTTATATCTTTATAAAAAAGCTAAAAAGCAAATTTATTTAAAAGATGAAAAAGCTTTGAGCGAATACCTGATAGAAACGGGAATAGAAGGTTTAAATTATGAAGGTATAGGAATGAATGATTTAAAAGATTATTTAAAAATCGTTGCAGCTTATCGTGCGATTTTAAAAGATCTTGAAAAGCGTTTTAATGTGATTTCTGTGATACGTTATATGATAGAAAATTCAAATTTAGTTAAAGCAAATAATGAAGAATTATTTAGTGTAATCAAACAATTTTTAGAAACACAAGGACACAATATCTTAAATCATTATATCAACGAAAATGAAATTCGAGCTTTTGTTCAAACTCAAAATGGCCTAGAAGAACTTGTGATCAATGAAGAACTTTTCACTCATCCACTATATGAAGAAGCAAGTTATATTTTTGATAAGATTAAAGATAGAGGCTTGGAATTTGATAAAGATATTTTAGAAGTTCTTGAAGATGTTGAAACCAATGCTAAAAAAGGTGCTACTATACAACGCTATAAAGGTTTAGGGGAAATGAATCCTGAGCAACTTTGGGAAACTACAATGGATCCAAGCGTAAGAAGACTTTTAAAAATCACTATTAAAGATGCACAAAGTGCAAATGATACCTTTAATCTCTTTATGGGTGATGAGGTTGAACCAAGACGCGATTATATCCAAGCACACGCTAAAGATGTAAAACATTTGGATGTGTAAATTTATCATTGAAGAAATCATTTCTTCAATGAGTTTTGTTTTGTAAGAATATAGCTAGAGGAATTCTTCTTCTTGTATCGTATTTTTCTCCATAATATTTTTCAAGATAATTTAAAATTTTTTCTTCATCTTCAGGTTCTATTTCCCAAAGTCCTTCACTATCTTGCATCCATCTTATAGCTGCTAACCAAGCTTTTCTACTTGCGTGCATATTGGTAATGAGATTGGATCCATGACAAGCTAAACAATTTGCTTCCACTAAAGGTGAATCAGGATCGATAATCAATCCTGTATCAGGGTTAATTTCAAGATTTTGAGCCCAACTTGCACTTAAAAACAATGCTAAGATCAATATAATTTTTTTCACCATTCTTAAACTCCATAAACATTAACTCTATGGCATGCATTATTGATATATCCTCCTGGATTCCACTGTGCTAAAACCATAGGTTGACTGTTACCTTGACTATCGATAGCTCTTGCCCAAATTTCATAATATCCTTTTGTCGGTATTGATATTTGAGCACTCCATTTTTGCCATGCTAATCTATTTAATGGTTTTTCTACTTTTGCTTTGGTCCATGTTACGCCATAATCATTGCTTACATAAACTTCACTAACTTCAAGTTCGCCAGCCCAAGCTTTACCTCTAACTTCAAATTTTTTATTTGCTTTTATTTCAGAACCATTTTTGATATTAGTGATTACAGATCTTACAGGCATTGATTCTATGATTTTCATCTCGCCTTTATAGTTAAAATCTCCTGGTTTTACTGGATTTACAGGAACTTTATAAGAACCTTCCATTTTTTCACCATCATGAATTTTATTTCTTACTGAAATTTTATAAAGCCATTTACCGCTTGTACTTGCAGGGTAACCACCACAAACAAGTCTAAGTGGATAGCCATTAACTAAAGGAATATCTTTGCCTTCATAAGCCCAAGCTATTAGAGTTTCATCTTGTAAAGCTTTAGAAATAGGAACTCCTCTACTAATAGGTGAAGTTTCTTCACCGTTTAATTTTGTATCTATACCATAATATCCAATATACACCGCATCATTTTTGATGCCACAATCTTTTAAAATATCTTTTAAACGCACTCCTGTCCATCTACCACAAGCTACTGCACCATAACCCCATTGAGTTCCTTTTGTGCTAGGTATAACTTCGGATCTACCATTTCCACCGCATTCAACTGTTAAGGCATAAGTATAGGTTTTAAATTTCTTTTTTAAATCTTCTATGGTGTAAGATTTTTTATTGATAATGCTTTCTCCATCGATTTCTAAAGTCCAACCTTTATGAAGTCTTTCTTTTATCGTTTCTAGGCTTGGTGGTAAGCCATTATTTCTAACAAAGAAATTTTCAGGTTTTGTAAAATCAGAATCAAGAGCATAAATTTCAGTTTCTGCTGTTAATGGTTTTTCACCATGATAGATAAGATCTTTTTTACCTTCTATTTTAAAATCAGGTAATTCTTTTGCCAAAGCCTTACTTCCTAAAAAATTCTCAAAAGAAAAATTTGACAATACACTAATGCCAAATAAACCAAGTCCTATATTTTTTAGAAAGTCTCTACGATTTTCTTTTTGATCGTTCTGTTTCATTGAAATATCCTTAAATATTTATATAATCTTTTATTTTATTATAAATTTTAAAAATTTAAATAATTAATTATATTAATTATTTAAATTAAAAAAATTAATTATTTTTTTAATTTTGCATATTAAAATAAAATCATCATATGTTCGAGTTTTATTACATTTTAACTAAGTTTTTTCTACAATTAATTTTTTAAAATTATTTAAGGAATGATTTTGACTTTACTTACTAATCCTATCATTATCAGTGTTGTTTTGATGACTTTACTTTGTTTGTTTCGTTTTAATGTACTTTTGAGTCTTTTGATCTCGGCTCTTGTTGCAGGTGTATTTTCTCATCTTGAACTCGTAGATACTATGAATATACTTATAAGCGGAATGAAAGAAAATTTAAAAACAGCTCTTAGCTATATACTCTTAGGGGCCATTGCCGCAGCGATTTCAAAGACAAATTTAACTGCATATTTAATTAAGATAGTAAGCCATTTTATATCTCATAAAAAATATTTATTGCTTTTGTCTATAGCTTTGATTTCTTGTTTTTCTCAAAATTTAATTCCTATTCATGTAGCTTTTATACCTTTGTTAATTCCACCTCTTTTAAGTCTTTTTAATAAACTTAAAATCGATCGTAGAGCGGTTGCTTGTGCTTTAACTTTTGGACTTACTACGCCTTATATGGTTTTGCCAGTAGGCTTTGGACTTACTTTTCAAGATCTTTTAAAAGATAATTTAAATGCAAATAATGTAAGTGTATCTTTAAATGATGTTACAAATACTATGTATTTTGCTGCTATTTGTATGATAACAGGACTTTTTCTAGCGCTTTTTGTGTTTTATCGTAAGCCAAGAGAGTATCAAGAAGTAGAAATTGCTAAAGTGAATTTAGAAAATCTTGAAATGACTCGTAAGGAATGGGGCGTTTTAGCTGGGCTTGTTTTAACTTTAATTTTGCAAATTTTGACTATGAATTTACCTTTATCAGGGCTTTTGGGTTTTGTTTTAATGGTTATTTTGGGTGGAGTTGAATTTTCAAAAGTCAATGAAGTTTTTGATGATGGGCTTAAAATGATGGGTTTTATAGCTTTTGTTATCCTTGTTGCTGCAGGATATGGAGAAGTTTTAAAAGAAAGTGGATCAGTAGTAGAGCTTGTAAATTCAGTCGTTCCTTGGATGGAACAAAGTAAATTTTTAGCAGTATTTTTTATGCTTTTAATAGGACTTATCATCACTATGGGTATAGGTACTTCTTTTGGAACTATACCTATCATAGCTACGCTTTTTTGTCCTATTTGTTTGGAACTTGGTTTTAGTACAGCACTTATTATATTTATCTTAGGAGTAGCAGGAGCTTTAGGAGATGCAGGAAGTCCAGCCAGTGAAACAACCATGGGAACCACTGTAGGATTAAATGCTGATAAACAACACGATCACATTAAAGATACTTGTATACCAACTTTTATTTTTTATAATGGCCCATTATTGATTTTAGGTAGTATTATCGCCATGTTTTTATAATTTTTACAAATCTATCAAAATATTTTTTAATTTATTTATTTTTAAGATAAAAATTATATCGATTTTAAAAAAATGTATGCTATAATCCTTTATAAAGCTAACAAAATTTAAATCAGTCTTATAAGGAGAGCAAAATGGATTTAGAAAATATCCTAGAAAATAATCAAAGCATAGGTTTATATCACCCAAAGAACGAACATGATGCCTGTGGTATCGCTGCAATTGCTAATATACGCGGTATTGCCTCTTATAAGGTTATTTGTGATGCTTTAGAAATTTTGATGAATCTTGAGCACCGAGGTGGTGCAGGAGCTGAAGAAAATTCAGGTGATGGGGCGGGGATTTTGATCCAAATTCCACATGATTTTTTTAAAACTCAAGAATTGGGTTTTGAACTTCCTAAAAAGGGTGATTATGCCGTAGCACAGATGTTTTTATCACCCAATACTGATGCAAAAGAAGAAGCAAAAGAAATATTTTTACAAGGTTTAAAGGATAAAAAACTTGAATTTTTAGGTTTTAGAGAAGTGCCTTTTAATCCTAGTGATATAGGTGCAAGTGCTTTAAAAGCTATGCCTTATTTTTTACAAGCCTTTGTGAAAAAACCAAGTAAAATAAGTGCAGGACTTGAGTTTGAAAGAGTGCTTTATAGTACGCGTCGCCTTATAGAAAAAAGAGCTATTAATGTGCCAAAATTTTATTTTTCAAGTTTTTCTTCACGTACCATAGTTTATAAAGGAATGCTTCTTTCAACTCAATTGAGCGATTTTTATCTTGATTTTAAAGATGTCAATATGAAATCAGCCATCGCTTTGGTGCATTCTCGCTTTTCGACTAATACCTTTCCAAGTTGGGAAAGAGCACATCCAAACCGCTATATGGTGCATAATGGAGAGATTAATACCATACGCGGAAATGTTGATAGTATAAGAGCTAGAGAAGGTTTGATGCAAAGTGAGTATTTTGAAAATTTAGATGAAATTTTTCCCATCATAGCTAAGCCTAGCAGTGATTCTGCAATGTTTGATAATACTTTAGAATTTTTAGCTCTAAATGGTCGCACTTTAGAAGAAGCTTTTATGATGATGGTGCCAGAACCTTGGCATAAAAATGAAAATATGGAAAGCAAAAAGCGTGCTTTTTATGAGTATCATTCTTTATTGATGGAGCCTTGGGATGGACCTGCTGCTATAGTTTTTACTGATGGAGTGATTATGGGGGCGAGTTTGGATAGAAATGGTTTTCGTCCTTCAAGGTATTATCTTACAAAAGATGATATGCTCATACTTTCAAGTGAAACAGGGGCTTTAAAACTTGATGAAAAAAATATCAAAGCTAAAAAACGCTTAGAACCTGGAAAACTTTTACTCGTTGATACAGCAAGAGGTAGGGTTATAGCTGATAATGAAATCAAAGAGCATTATGCTAATGCTAAGCCTTATAAAAAATGGCTTAAAAATTTAGTTGAACTTGAAAAACAAAAAAGCGGAGTTTATAAACATCAGTTTTTAAAAGAAGATGAGGTTTTAAAACTCCAAAAAGCTTTTGGTTGGAGTTATGATGAGCTTAAAATGAGTGTGGCTGCTATGGCTCAAAATGGTAAAGAAGCTATAGCAGCTATGGGTGTAGATACTCCTTTGGCTATACTTTCTAAAACTTATCAACCTTTGTATAATTATTTTAAACAACTTTTTGCACAAGTAACTAATCCTCCCCTTGATGCCATAAGAGAAGAGATCGTTACTTCTACAAGGATTTATCTAGGAAGCGAAGGCAATTTATTAAAACCCGATGAAAACAATGCAAAACGCGTAAAAATAGCCTTGCCTGTGATAAGTAATGAAGAACTTTTTGAAGTTAAGGCTTTAAATAAATTTCAAGTTAAAGAATTTTCTATACTTTATGATTATTCTAAAAAAACTTTAGAAAAGGCTTTAGATGAACTTTGTGTTAAGATAGAAGATGAGGTTAAAAAAGGTGTTTCTATTATCATTTTAAGCGATAAAGGAGTGGATGAAAAAAACGCTTATATCCCCGCTTTGCTTGCTGTTTCTGGAGTGCATAATCATCTAGTAAGAAAAAATTTAAGAACACACACAAGTCTTATCATCGAAAGTGGTGAACCTAGAGAAATTCATCATTTTGCATGTCTTTTAGGCTATGGTGCGACTGTTATTAATCCTTATTTGGTTTATGAGAGCATACAAAAACTCATTGCCAATAAAGATTTAAATTTAAGTTATGAAAAGGCGGTAGAAAATTTCATCAAGGCAAGTTCAAGTGGCATAGTCAAAATTGCTTCTAAAATGGGAGTTTCTACCTTGCAAAGTTATAATGGCTCTGCACTTTTTGAATGTCTGGGCTTAAGCTCTAAGGTGATTGATAAATACTTCACTTCTACAACTTCACGCATTGAAGGTATGGATTTAGAAGATTTTGAAAAAGAGCTCATTGCTTTACACAAATATGCTTTTAACGATACACATAAGGCTTTAGATTCTAAAGGAATTCATGGTTTTAGAAGTGCTAAAGAAGAACATTTAATCGATCCGCTTGTGATTTTTAATCTTCAGCAAGCCTGTCGCAACAAAGACTATAAAAGCTTTAAAAAATACTCGGCTTTAGTAGATGAAAAACAAGTTAATTTGCGTTCTTTGATGGAATTTGATTTTAGTGAAGCTATCAGTATAGATAAGGTTGAAAGCGTAGAAAGTATAGTTAAACGCTTTAGAACAGGAGCGATGAGTTATGGTTCTATTTCTAAAGAAGCACACGAGTGTTTAGCACAGGCTATGAATAAAATAGGTGCTAAATCAAATTCAGGTGAAGGTGGCGAGGATGAAGAACGCTATGAAATCAAAGAGGGTGTGGATAAAAACTCAGCCATTAAGCAAGTAGCAAGTGGGCGTTTTGGCGTGGATTTAAACTACTTAAGTCATGCAAAAGAAATTCAAATCAAAGTCGCTCAAGGCGCAAAACCAGGTGAAGGCGGACAATTAATGGGCTTTAAAGTCTATCCTTGGATAGCTAAGGCTAGACATTCTACTGCAGGTGTGACGCTTATTTCCCCACCTCCTCATCATGATATTTATTCTATAGAAGATTTAGCTCAACTTATTTATGACCTAAAAAATGCTAACAAAGACGCTAAAATTTCAGTAAAACTTGTAAGCGAAAATGGCATAGGAACGGTTGCTGCAGGTGTGGCTAAGGCAGGAGCGAATTTAATCCTTGTTTCAGGTTATGATGGAGGTACAGGTGCAAGTCCTAGAACTTCTATACCGCATGCAGGAATTCCTTGGGAGTTAGGTTTGGCTGAAACACATCAAACTTTGATTTTAAATAAGCTTAGAGATAGGGTAAGATTAGAAACTGATGGAAAGCTTATGAATGGGCGTGATTTAGCCATAGCGGCACTTTTAGGAGCTGAAGAATTTGGTTTTGCAACCGCGCCTTTGATTGTTTTAGGTTGTACGATGATGAGAGTTTGTCATCTAAATACCTGTCCTTTTGGTATAGCTACTCAAGATATAGAACTTAGAGATCGTTTCAAAGGCAAAGTGGATGATGTGATTAATTTCATGTATTTTATAGCCGAGGAACTTAGAGAATACATGGCAAGGCTTGGTTTTGAACGCCTAGATGATATGATAGGTCGTGTGGATAAACTCCGCCAAAAAAGTGTGCAAGGTAAAGCAGGAAAGCTAAATTTAGATAAAATTTTAAAATCCTTGCCTACTTATAATAGAACTGCTGTGCATTTTAAAGATTATAAAGACAATAAACTTGAAAAAACGATTGATTATAGAATTTTATTACCACTTTGTAAAAATGCTGTGGAGAAAAAAGAGCCTATCAAACTTTCTTTAGAAGTAGGAAATCAAAGTCGTACTTTTGCAACTATGCTTTCAAGTGAAATTTTAAAAACTTATGGAAAAGATGCTTTAGATGAAGATAGTATCCATATCAAAGCTATAGGCAATGCAGGTAATAGCTTTGGAGCGTTTTTGTTAAAGGGCATTAAACTTGAGATTATAGGCGATAGCAATGATTATTTAGGCAAGGGTTTAAGTGGTGGCAAAATCATAGCAAAAATTTCAAATGAAGCTACTTTTTCGCCTGAAGAAAATATCATTGCAGGAAATGCTTGTTTATATGGAGCAACTGAGGGTGAAGTGTATTTAGATGGTATAGCAGGGGAAAGATTTTGTGTAAGAAATTCAGGAGCTTTGGCTGTGGTTTTAGGAACAGGCGTGCATGGTTGTGAATATATGACAGGTGGGCAAGTTGTAGTTCTTGGAGATGTGGGTGCGAATTTCGCTGCTGGTATGAGTGGGGGCGTTGTTTATATTTTTGGAAGACACAATGAAGCTCATGTAAATACCGAGCTTGTGGATATTAAAGATCTTAATGCTAAGGATGAAAAAGAATTAAAAGCTGTGATAGAAAAACATATCGCTTATACAGATTCTAAAAAGGCTAAAGATATTTTAGAAAAATTCGATAAAAAAGACTTTTTTAAAGTCATGCCAAGAGATTATGAAAAGATGTTAAAAATGCTTGATCTTTGTAAAAATGAAAAAGATCCAAATTTAGCAGCATTTTTGAAAATCACGCAAAAATAAGGAGTAAAAATGGGAAATGCAAGAGGTTTTTTAGACTTTAAAAGAATGGATTTTAAAAAAATTGCCCCTAAGGAAAGGGTTTTAAATTACAAAGAATTTACAACGCTTTTAGACAAGAAAGAACAAGAAATTCAAGGCGGACGATGTATGGATTGTGGTGTGGCCTTTTGTCATACGGGCGTGATGAGCGAAGGAAAAGATATAGGCTGTCCTTTAAACAATCTCATTCCTGAATGGAACGATCTTATTTATCATTCTTTATGGAAAGAAGCTTATGAAAGACTTGAACTTACTAATCCTTTTCCTGAATTTACCGGTCGTGTTTGCCCTGCTCCTTGTGAGGATTCTTGTGTGTGTGCGATAAATGGTACAAGTGTGAGTATCAAAAATAATGAATTATCCATTATAGAAAATGCTTTTAAAGAAAATTTAGTAAGAGTAAATAAACCTAAGCAATACAATGGCAAAAAAATCGCTATCATAGGAAGTGGACCCGCTGGACTTGCTTGTGCTAATACTTTAAATTCACTAGGTTATAAAGTAAGTGTTTTTGAAAGAAGCGATAAAATAGGCGGACTTTTGATGTATGGCATCCCTGATATGAAGCTTGATAAAAGTATAGTTCAAAGACGGGTGGATTTGCTTAAAAAAAGCGGGATTGAATTTAAAGTGAATGAAAATATAGACAGCAAAGATAAGGTTTCAAAACTTCTAAAAGAATTTGATGCTTTGGTGCTTTGTACAGGAGCAAGTAAGCCTATAGATCTTGATATAGAAGGTAGAAAGCTAAAAGGGGTTGAATTTGCCCTTGATTTTTTAACGCAAAATACCAAAACTTTGTTAAAAACAGGCAAGGGTGCAGATACGGCCAAAGGTAAAAATGTCTTGGTTATAGGAAGTGGGGATACAAGTGTGGATTGTATCGCTGTAGCGACAAGACAAGGGGCTAAATCTATAGTGCGTTTTGAAAGAAGTCCAAAAAGACCTTTGCAAAGAAGCCAAAACAATCCTTGGCCTTTAAAAGCTGACATTTTTACTACTGATTATGGTTTAGAAGAAGCCATTGCTGTATATGGCAAAGATCCTAGGGAATATCAAAAAATGACAAAGAAATTTTTAGGAAAAACTCATGTAGAAGGCGTTGAAGCAAATGATTTAAAACGCGAGTTTAAAGAAGGCAAAGCTATAAATGTCGAATTTTCAAATTCTAAAAAAACTTATAAAGCGGATTTAGTGCTTTTAGCTATGGGTTTTAGCGGGTGCGAAGAAGCTATCTCTAAAAATTTTGGAGTGAAATTAGATGAGAAAAACAACATAAGCACAGAAAATTTCCAAACCACTCATAAAAAAATCTTTGCTTGTGGAGATGCTAGAAAAGGACAATCTTTAGTTGTTTGGGCTATAAAAGATGGTATAGAATGTGCTTTGAGTTTGCATCAAAATTTAGCAAAATAATCATAAAAGTTTAAAACTTTTTCGGTGGAGTTTGCAAATTCCAAATTTAGCTATAAGTTCTTTATGAGCTTTTGTGCCATAGGCTTTGTTTTTTTCAAATTCATAACAAGGAAAGTCTTTAGCTAAGAAATTCATCACCCTATCTTTACTAACTTTTGCAAGTATGCTAGCTGCACTTACTTGCAAAATGCTAGTATCGGCTTTGATTTGTGTTTTTATCCCATTTATACCTAGGTTGGTCTTTCCATCATATAAGAAGTTATTTTCTGTTTTAAAATGCTTTTTTATAAGCTTTAAGCCTGTTTTTAAACAAGTGCTTAAGCCTAGTGCGTCGATTTGCTCTGAAGAAAAAGCAAGTATGAGATAGTTTGAATTTTTGATGATGATTTCATAAAGTTCTTCGCGTTTTTTTTCGCTTAGTTTTTTAGAATCACACAACCCATGAAGTTTTTTGTTCAGTTTGCAAGCTGCCATCATCATAGGACCTGCCAAAGCACCGCGTCCTGCTTCATCAATACCAATTAAATTTATGTCAAATTCGTTTAAAAGTTCTTTTGTGTCAAATAAAGTTTTCAAATTTTTCTAAAAAGAAGGGCAAAAATGCCCTTTTATTCTACTATGATATCATTTTTGATTTTTTCAAAAAGCTTATCACCTATGCCTTTAACTTTTTTAAGATCATCAATACTTGTAAAATTTGCTTCTTTGCGGTATTCTAAAATTGCTTTAGCCTTAGCTTCGCCAATACCATTTAAACTTTTTAATTCTTTTAGCGTTGCAGTGTTGATATTTACAGCACCAAAGAGAAAAGCCGTTAAAGCAAAAAATAAAAATAGTAATTTTTTCATTTTATTATCCTTTTATTAAAAAATAATTGTAATATTATCTTAAAAAGGATAAGAATTTCTTAACTTAACCCAAAAATTCGCGTTTAAAATACTCTTTTGGTGCTTTACATAAAGGACAGGCTGCTGGAGCTTTTTTACCACGATGTATATGTCCGCATACTTCACAAACCCATAATTCTTCTACTTCGCTATTAAAAAATTCTTCTTCTTCAAGCATTTTTTTAAGCGCTAGATATTCTCTTTCGTGTTCGATTTCTACTTTGCCAATAGCTGTAAATAATCTCGCTATAGCCTTTTTGCCTTCATCTTCAGCAATTTTTGCAAAATTTGGATACATAGTTGTGTGCTCATAGTTTTCACCTTCTGCAGCACTTACTAGATTTTTTGTAGTTACCTCTAAAGGTTTGCCATCAACGATTTCATGATAAGCTTTAAATTCTGCTCTTGCATGCCATTTTTCATTTTCAGCTGCTTCTCTAAAATGTCTAGCAACCGCGTGCCAACCTTCTTCTTCAGCTACATCAGCAAACAAATCGTATTTGTTTCTTGCCATAGATTCGCCTGCAAAAGCTTTCATCAAATTTACTGCAGTTAAATCTGTAGTGATACATTTCATTTCTTCACCACAACAACTAAGTTTACCACCGCCTACATTTTGAACTTCTACTTCATTGCCACATTTTTGGCATTTATAGGTTTCATATTGTCTCATTTTGACTCCTTTTTGATTATCAAAAAGCATTGTATTATAAAAAAATATTTTTGTCAATTAATAATTTTTATCATTTATGAAAATGTATATCAAAATAAATTTCACAAAAATTAAGCTTTGCTAAATATAATTTTAAAAAATTATTATCAGGAGTTACAATGAGAAGCGATGCGATAAAAAAAGGACATTTAAAAGCACCTAATCGTTCTTTACTTCGTGCTTGTGGTTTGAAAGATGAAGATTTTGACAAACCTTTTATAGGTGTAGCAAATAGCTATATAGACATAATCCCAGGGCATTATTTTTTAAATGATTATGCTAAAATCATTAAAGATGAGATACGCAAAAATGGTTGTGTGCCTTTTGAGTTTAATACCATAGGTGTAGATGATGGTATAGCTATGGGGCATGAAGGTATGCTTTATTCTTTACCAAGTCGTGAAATTATCGCAAATTCCATTGAAACAGTGATGAATGCTCATCAACTTGATGCTTTAATCTGTATCCCAAACTGCGATAAAATCACTCCTGGTATGTTAATGGGAGCTTTAAGGGTTAATGTTCCAACCATTTTTGTAAGTGGTGGGCCTATGGCTTCAGGAGTAACCAAAAAAGGAGAAAAGATCAGTCTTAGCTCTGTTTTTGAAGCTGTAGGGGCTTATGAAGCCAAAAAAATTAGCGAAGAAGAATTTAAAGACATAGAATGTTCAGCCTGTCCAAGTGGTGGATCTTGCTCGGGAATGTTTACGGCAAATTCCATGAATACCTTATGCGAAGCTATGGGTATAGCACTAGAAGGTAATGGAACCATTTTAGCTTTAAGCAAAGAAAGAGAAGAGCTTTTAAGAAAAGCAGCGCGTCGTATTTGTGAAATCGCCTTAGATGAGCGTTTTAAAATTCGCAATATCATCACTCAAAAAGCCGTGCGTAATGCTATGGTAGTAGATATGGCAATGGGTGGAAGTAGCAATACTGTTTTACACATGCTTGCCATTTCACGTGAAGCAGGGGTAGCACTAGATATTAAAGATTTAAATTTCATCTCAAGCAAAGTTGCACACATAGCAAAAATAGCCCCATCGCTAAATAGTGTTTATATGGATGATATCCACAAAGCAGGAGGTGTGAGTGCAGTTATGGCTGAAATTTCAAGCAGACAAGGACATATTTTAGAACTTGATGCACTGACTATCACAGGAGAAAGTCTCAAAGAACGCTTAAAAAATGCCAAAATCAAAGATGAAAATATCATTCGTAGAGTAGATAATGCTTACTCAAAAGTAGGTGGACTTGCTATTTTGTTTGGAAATTTAGCTGAGCAAGGTTGTGTTATAAAAACCGCAGGAATAGTTGGAAAAAGAAAATTTAAAGGCAAAGCTGTTTGTTTTAACTCTCAAGATGAAGCTATAAAAGGCATTATCAAAGGCAAGGTGCAAAAAGGAAATGTTTGTGTGATACGCTATGAAGGTCCAAAAGGTGGCCCTGGTATGCAAGAAATGTTAAGTCCTACTTCACTTTTAATGGGTATGGGTTTGGGCGCTGATGTAGCTTTAATCACCGATGGTCGTTTTAGCGGGGCTACAAGGGGTTTAAGCGTGGGTCATATTTCCCCTGAAGCAGCTGAAGGTGGTCTTATAGGACTTTTAAAAGATGGAGATGAAATAGAAATTGATGTAGATGCTTATACCATCCATGCAAATTTAAGCGAAGAAGAAATCGCTAAACGCAAAAAAGAATTTGTATTACCTCAAAAAGAAGTGCCTTCAAGATGGCTTAGAATGTATCAAAAACTTGTTAGCAATGCTAGTAAAGGTGCGGTTTTGGATATGGAATGAAAGGAAACCTTTCATTCTTCTATTTCTTTAGTTATACGATTTCTTATATCTCTACGAACTATTTCCATGCCCCACAGCCAAACAATATGTCCAAAAATTTCAGACAGGTGTTCATCAAAAGGAATTTCAGAAAGTGGTGGAACTTCTGCAATTAAAGGCATTACAATAACATGGGCAAAAAGATAAACAAAAAATCCAAAAACTGCACCTTGCCACATAGTAATACGGTGCCATTTTTCCGCTATCATACAATAAGCCACTCCAAAAACAATAGAAAAACCAACATGCACTATAAAAATTGATAAAGGCATTTGCATACCTGAAAACATATAAGTCCAATCAGTAGGTAAGCCTAGTTGTTCTAGAAAAATTTTAGGTGGAGTAACACGTTCTAAAGCATCTGCTGGCCAAAAAACATTGGGATTTCTTGGAGGAAAAGGTACTTCCCAACCCCATTTAACAATAGCTCCGAAAATACCCGCTAATATACCTATAAAAAAGGCTAAAGTATAGCGCTTTTGAAAGTATTTTTTCATAATAACTCCTTTATATTTTATACAAAATAAAATTTGAATTTATAATATTTTTGTTTAAAATATATTGAAAATAGGAGCATAAAAATCTTATTTAAATTTTAAAATACTCTCTTAAACTTTCACAAATTTCAAAAAAATTTACCCCATCTATAGTAGGATTTTCTTTAAAAAACTCATGCATTCCTAAAAAACCACTTTCAAGTTCTTTAGACTTTACACCATAGCTTATACTAAGTCCTGCTTCTATAAAAGCAGCGATTTTATCACAGTATTTAAGCGCCTTACCATCTATAGCACCAAATTCATTTTCATTAAAAGAGCTTAAACTTCCGCTACAAAGTTCTATTTTAGCATTTTTATAAGTGCGATTTTCAAACTCATTTTTTACAAAATTTGACTCATCATTTCTACCTTCTCTAATGCCTAAAATATAAGAAAACTCAGCCCTTAAACCCTCAGGAACGAAGGGTAAAATTCTTTCATTAATAAGTTTCATTTCATAATCATTTATAATATCATGAAGCCCATCAATGCCATATTTTACAGGGCTTATAATATCACGCGTTAAAGACTCTGGCAAATCATGAAACAAAGCACAATAAAAATTATTCTCAAGTCTTTTATCACAAGATTTGATTTTTAGTGAGTAAAAATATCCTAAAATCGCCACCACAAGCATATGTCCTAAAACCGCAGTTTCTGGTATGCGTGGAGTTTGAGCCCAACGCTTTTGAAAGCGAAGTCTTCCGCTAAGATCAATAATTTTTGCAATTTTTTGATTTAAAGCGATTTTTCTAGCTCCTATAAGCTCATAGTAATCTTCTAATTCTTCTTCAACTTTATTTTTTATCTCATCAATATCATTTAAAAAAGCTGAGGTTTGATAAACTATGTTAAATTCCCATCTTGTAGCAAAATACGAAGCTGCTTTTAAGATAAGCCTTTCTTTAGCGTAAGCATTGCCGTTTAAATACGCTTCAAAACGCTTTAAAAACTCTCCTTCTTCTATATCTTCTATCATAGGTTCGATTTTGCTTAAAACCCAAGCATTAACTTCAGCTTTTTTTTGACGCACGATTTCATGATACACATCAGGGCGTATATCGGTTACTACCACACGACTTAAAAACTCAAAAATTCCCCCTTCTATAATCACTCTCATATCCACATCTTTTTCCATTTTAGCGATAAAATATGCGATGATGAATTTATGAGCTTGTTTGTCAAGCTCAACCAAATTTGCCATTCTTGGATAATCATTCCAACGACTGATAGAAGCGGCTTTAAAAATGTGTTCTATGAGTTTTATGTTTATCATGCTTTTGCCTTTTTTGCAATTTAAATTTAAAAATTTTCGTTAAAATTGCGAAATTATAGCAAATTTAAGGATAAAAATGAGTAAAAAAGCACTTTGTATCATAAGTGGCGGTATGGATAGTACTTTGTGTGCTTATCTAGCCAAAAAAGAAGGTTATGAAATCATCGCTTTGCATTTTGATTATGAACAATGCACTCAAGAGAAAGAAAGAGAATGTTTTAAGCAAATTTGCAAGGCTTTAAAAGTAGAAAAATCTTATATTTTAGATGTGAGTTTTATCAAAGATATAGGGGGTAATGCCTTAACCGATAAAAGTATAGACATTCCTAAAAATGAGCTTTGCATAAGCGATACCCCACCTATCACCTATGTGCCTTTTCGCAATGGAATTTTCTTAAGCATAGCAGGATCTTTGGCTGAAAAGGAAAATTGTGAGAGTATTTTTATAGGGGTGGTAGAAGAAGATGGCAGTGGTTATCCTGACTGTACTGATGAGTTTATACAAAAGGCACAAGAATTTATCAATGAAGGTACGAGTAAGAATTTCAAAGTTTGTATAAAAACTCCGCTTGTTAGACTGAACAAAGCTAAAATTGTAGAACTAGCCTTAAAAGAAAATGTACCTTTAGAACTTACTTGGTCTTGTTATGAGAGTGAAGATGAAGCATGTGGGGAGTGCGATAGTTGTTTGCTTCGTTTAAGAGGTTTTGAAAAAGCAGGGTTTAAAGATAAGATCAAATATAAGTCCTAGTTTTCACTAGGACTTAAAGCTTAGTTTAGAGTATAAAGCTTGTTTGCTCCATCTTGATAAGAAAGAATGTTGATTTTTCCATCTTTAAAGAAAATGCTTCTAGCATTAGTGATAGAGCTTGGGAAAGCGATAGTTTTTACTACTTCTTCCTTAACTGGATCAATTACGGCAATCACATTGTGATTTTTGCTTAGTGCATAAATTTCTCCATCTTTAAAAGTCATAGAAGTTACATAAAGATCGCCCAAAGTTTTACCTTCTTTAAGATTTGCTTTTGGAGTAAATTCTCCTGAAAGAACACGATCTTTTAAAGAAATTTTAGAGATTACAAAAGTTTTAGCGTCTTTGTTGTTTGGAACAGTTGCAAGATAAAGATAATTTCCATCTGTAGTCATGCTTGCTACATGGTTAAATTTTGCTCTTACAGTATCAAGTCTTCCACGACCTAAACCTTCGCCTTGGCCTTTAAATTTATCATTACCTTTTACAAAATCAGCGTATTGTTTAGCGATATCTTCTTCACTTGCATTAGGATTTTTTGCAAATCTTAAGAAAGATTTGTTTGAGCCCATAAGAATGAATTTATCGTTCATATAAGGTATGATGCCAATAATTGGATCGATAGTAGCTGAAAAATAAGGATCAAGCTCAAAACCTTCTTTAACGCTAAAATTATTATCTAAGAAAGCCACATCCCATTTAGAGCTTGCTACAAATTCATTGTTGATATAATCAAGAGTATTGATGGCTTTGTCAAAATTTATAGTTTGTTCATTTGTGATTTTAAGCTCATCATTGATTTTTGCAAATGGAGCATTGTTGATATCATTATCAAATTTTATGCCAAGTTTTTCACTTGCAGGTGCAAAAGCATAATCAGGAGCTTTAACATCGCGCTTTCCTAAGAAAGAAATATTTTGCCATAAACCATTCCAACCTTCTTTACTCCAAATGATGTATTTTGGATTTAAGCTAAATCTTACAGGATCGCCTTGTCCCACATAAGGAGGAATTCCTGTGCTTACAAAAGCTTGGAAAACATTTGAAGCTACTACAATCGCACTGATAACTACAGCTGCGAGAGAAAATTTCGTATATTTTCTAAATTTTTCTCCATTTAATTCTGCTTCAAAAGCATTAAATTTAGGAGCAAAAGCAAAAATCACACCTAAAAGCAATACAACAGCCCAAAATACCACTTCAGCCCAAAAATAAGTATGGATACCAAAAACTGCTAAACCAAAACCTTGATCTAAATCTCTATGAGCGTGATTGCCATAGTGAGCAAAAGATTGATAAAGGCCTACTGCTGTCATGATTAAAAGAGCAGCAAGGTATTTACCTTTCATACCATAACGAACAATGAAAAGCGCCATCACGCCGATAAAGATCATTGCTTCTCTTTGTCCCCAGCAAAGTGTGCAGGGACTATCACCCAACATATAACCAAATACAAAATTTGCAATACCTACAGGTAAGAGTATGATCAAAAAGCCTGCTAAACACATTAGTGTGTAGAAATTTTTTGTTTTATTGATTTCGTTCATTTAGCCCTCCCTTACAGATTCATTATTGTTAATAGTGCGCCTGTTTTGTGGCCAACATAGAAAAAAACCATTAAAAGCCAAGCTACCATTACTAAACCAAAAGCCAAATTTTCTTTTTCTGGTTTTTTGATAATCAGTATCAAGGCGATTAAAACTAATAAAAGTTCAAGAAACTCCATAGTATCTCCTTATGAAATAAAAACCGTTAATTTTACTTTAAAAACATAAATTAAAGATAAATTTTTTATTAAAATTTCGTGTTAATTTAAATTAACACGAAAAAAGTTACTGAAAGCTACTTAATTTTTCAGAGAGTTTAGACGCACCATTTAGAACATTTTGAGAGATATTATTGATTTCGGATGATAAATCTTTAACAGAATTTGCAAGTTCATTAACCTTGTCTATGCTTGTTCCTAGGATAAGCATTTTATCTTTTACTTCCATGCTTTTATCTTTCATGGTTTGGGTTGATTCTATAGAGCTTTCTAGTTTATGCATAGAATTTACAAGTTCTTGTTGTAAATCATTGGTTTTTAAAGAGGTTTCTTTCATAGAATCATGGATAAGATCCATCAAGGCTTTGTTGTCATTGATTTGTTGGACTATAGCATTAACAGTAGCATTTATATTTAAAAGAGATTTACTTGTTTTATCGGCAAGTTGACCTACTTCATCAGCAACAACTGCAAAACCCCGTCCATGTTCGCCCGCTCTTGCAGCTTCAATAGCTGCATTCAAGGCAAGTAGATTGGTTTGATCGGCTATATCTCTAATAGAACTCGTAATTTCTATAATATTATCTGCACTTTGAGTTAGATTATCCATATTGGCTACTATATTTTGCTCTTTTTCATTATTTTCATTTATTAAATTTACAAGTTCAGATAGAGTAAGTTCTACCTTATCCATCAGTATGTGCATATCTTGCATATTTTCTATGCTTTCTTGTGCTAAATTTCCCGCAAGATTGATATGATCATCTAAGACATAGGTGATTTCTTTAACGCCTTGAATTTGTTCATGTTGTGAATTAGAACTGTTTTCAAGCATCATAGAGTTGTTTTTGAGCTTTTGTGAATTTTGATGACTTGATTTAGCATTTTCTATGGCTTCTATGATTGAGTTTTGAACGGTGGATATAAATGAATTAATATATTGAGCACTTTGTCCAAGTTCACTTTTTGGATCTATATTTAAACGAGAGTGTAGATTGGCTTCTTTACTAGCTAAATTAGCGCTTAGTTTTTCTAAAGTATGAATTGGCATGATGACTTTTTTTAGTGTTAATAAAATAAAAAATACAAATAATACAAGAGTGATTCCAAATACTGTTAAAGCGATATAAAATTTAAATAAATTAGATTGTTCTACAGCATTTTGAGTGAAAGCGTTAAGTTGTTTTAACTCTTTCATAAGAGAATTATTCTCATAAATAGAAGAATTATCTTGCATAATAGAAATCTGTTTTACAATCATTTTATAGTGTTTTAGAAAAAGTTGTAAATTTTCACTTTTTGTATCGTTTTTGATTTCTTTCATAAGGCTGTTGAGTTGATTGAGTGTTGTTTTTTGCAAAATACTTTCAGTTGAAAGAACGCTTAACATAGAACTCATTGTTCTATAGTTGTTTTTATTTGTTTCATGGTTTTGTTCTAATTCTTCAAAATAATTTTTAGCTAATTCAAACAAATAAAGTTTTGAATTTACCGCTATGGAATTTGCGGATTTGAAATAATTAAGCTGGATTAGTTTGGCATTAAAAATTTCTTCCGCTTTGCTTATATCAATCCCAAAAGTTTTAAGTTTTTTAAAGTTTTCTTGCATTTTTTTTATTGCTTGAACACTTGGATCATAGTTAATAAAATTAAAACTATTTTGAAAAACGGAATTGATTTTTTCATCTGAAATTTGTAGCTGTTGAACTATGTTTATTAAGTCTTTATTATCTTTAGATGAGGAGTAGTTGTTAAAAATAATACCTAGCAAAACAAGAATAAAAGCTAAAACTAGCGTAGATAAAATAATAAATTTTATCAAAAATGAACTTTTTTTATTTGTCATGATATTCTCCTGTCAAGCTTTCTAGGAATGCAACTATATTATCAACTGTTTTTTGATCTAAAAATTTTCCTAGTTGATAGTAAGCCATAAACTGAACACAAGCATCTAAAGTAGGTATAGAACCATCATGAAAATAAGGCGCGGTTTTGGCTATATTTCTTAAACTAGGAACCTTAAATATCATTTTATCAGCTTCTCTTTTTGTGATTTCATAGCGTCCTAAATCTTCTTGATTTGGGTATTCTTCAAAAATACCGATTTTTTGAAACATATTTCCACCTATATTTTGACCTTGATGACAAGAAATGCAGCCATTAGCTTTAAAATCTTCATAACCTTTTTTAGCTTGAGCTGAAATAGCATTTTGATCTCCGCTAAGATAGCGATCAAAAGGAGAATTTGGAGTGATTAAGGTTTTTTCAAATTCTGCAACTGCAAGAGCTATGTTTTCTACCGTAACTTCTCCATAAAGTTTTTTAAAAGTTTTTACATAATCTTCATTAGAATTAACTTTTTGTAAAAGAAGTTCAGGACTTAGTCCCATTTCTTTTGGATTAAAAAAAGGCACTTTTGCTTGTTCTGCTAAATCTTTGGCTCTGCCATTCCAAAATTGCACAAAATTAAACACAGAATTAAAGGTTGTAGGAGTGTTAAAAGGTTTATCAAGTTGATTATCAACTCCTATTGAAAATTCAAGTCCATCAACGCCGTGTTGATCAAGCCTATGGCAGGTATTACATGAAACTTTTCCATCTTTGGATAAGCTTTTATCCATATAAAGACTTTTTCCAAGCTTAGCTTTTTCTTTATCATAAGGGATGGAATTTGGAATAGGGGTTATCATATCTACTGCAAAGACTATATTTGCATAAGATAAACATAAAATTATTATTATTTTTTTCATAATAAATTTCTACCTTAAGTTTAAATTTCTCAGAATGTCATTATACTTTAATTTTGGTAAATTGTTTAATATATTGATATTTTTTATTTAAAGTTTTTTTATTTTATTGCAAAGTTCTCCTAAATTTTCTATGACACAACGTACTTTATCTCCTGATTTTAAAAAAGTAGGTGGATTTAACCCCATGCCCACTCCACTAGGAGTTCCCATAGATATAATACTTCCAGCTTTTAAAAGCATGCCCGCGCTAAGTTCTTCTAAGACATAAGCAATATCAAAAATAAACAATTGGGTGTTAGAGTTTTGGCGTAGTTCATCATTGACATAGCTTTGAAGTTGGAGTTTAGGAGGATAAGAAATTTCATCTACGCTTGTGATATAAGGTCCCATTATAGTGCTACCTTCAAGACTTTTTGCTCGGTAGAATTGTTTGTGGCGTTTTTGAAGTTCGCGAGCTGAAATTTCATTGATAATAGTATAGCCAAAGATATAATTTTTTGCATCTTTAGCTTTGATTTTATAAGCATCTTTACTTAAAATAAATGCAAGCTCACATTCATAATCAAGCTGAGAAGTTACATCTGCATGTAAAGGTATATCACCAAAAGGTGGCGTAGCTTGATTGCAGCGTTTTCCAAAATATACAGGATATTCTCTTTCTTCAAATTTTTCACCCTTAAATTTGGCAGATTCTTTGGCATGATCTAAAAAATTAATCCCAAGACATATAATATCTTGACGAGGTTCTATAATAGGGGCTAGATAATCTTCTTTTGGAATTTCATAGGCTATTTTAGAATCCAAGTCTGTAAGCTTGTGTTTAAATTTATCAAAATAGATAATAAATTCATTCATATCGTTAGTTTCAATGCCAAGATCAGCAAAACTTACAATTTTTCCACTAGAATTTAGTACTCCTAGATTGGGTTTTTGATCCTGTATAAAATTAACAAATTTCATTAAAAAATCTCGCTTTTTTATTTAATTATACTTAAAGTTTTAGCAAGAATTATTTTTTTGTTTTAAAATTTGGTAAAAAAGTGATTGATTGTAGCGTAGTGAAACATCATTTTATTTTATGGAATTGTTGAAAATTTCTTTTATGTTTATTTTTGAGTTGATATCAAAATTTTGATTTTTATATTGAAATTTCAAACGATAAGAATGCAAACACAAACGCAAGGCACCTGTAAGTTTTAAGCGTTCTTTAGGATTTAATTTTTCATCTAAAATGCTTTCGATTTGTTCTTTGCTAAGCCCATAAAGCGGATCTCCTAAAATGGTATGGTTTTTATAGTGCAAATGCACTCTTATTTGGTGTTGCCTGCCTGTTAAGGGTTTGCAAAGTAAAAGAGTAGCGTTGATTTTAGGAAAGTATTCTAAAATTTCAAATTCAGTGATAGCTTGTTTTCCTTCTTTGCAAATTTGCATTCTTGTTTTTATATCATCGTAGTTTTTAGTTAAATTTATAGCTTTATCAACTATAAAATTTTCTTCTATTTTTCCATGAGCTAGAGCAAGGTATTCTTTTTGAACTAGTTTTTTTTCAAACAAGCTTTTAAGATCAATTTGTGCTTTTTTATTTTTAGCTATAAGTATAAGTCCGCTCGTTTCTTTATCGAGCCTGTGTGCTACGCAAGCTTCTTTTCCCCAAAGATGCCAAATTTCATCACTAAGACTGTATTTGCAATGTCTACCATTTGGATGGCTTAAGATCCCACTTTCTTTTTCAAGTATGGCAAAGTCTTCATTTTCAAAGACAATTTCTACTCCTTTGGGGTTGTTTTCATAGACTATAAGCTCTACTAAACCATTTAAAATTTTATTCTTTTCTTCTACTAAAATTCCATCACAAAAAAGTCTTTTTTTGTCTATGAGTTTTTGTGCTTCATTTATGCTAATTTTTAAATTTTCCATAAGGACTTGAAACGCCTTTTTTCCATTGTTTGAGAGTTTTATTTTTATGTAGGCCATTTAATAACTTTCTTAGGATAATTTGATATAATTTCCGTTTTTTAAAATATAAAATTATAGCTAAAAAGGTTTCAAAGATGGTTGAAAGATATAGCAGAGAAATCATGGCTAAAAAATGGGACATGCAAGCAAAATATGATGCGTGGTTAAAAGTAGAATTAGCTGCTGTAAAAGCTTGGAATAAACTCGGTCTCATTAATGACACAGACTGCGAAAAAATTCTTAAAAATGCAAAATTTGATATTGCAAGAATAGACGAAATAGAAAAAACCACAAAACACGATGTTATCGCTTTTCTTACAAGTGTAAGTGAAAGTTTGGGAGAAGAGAGTCGTTTTGTGCATTATGCAATGACAAGTTCTGATTGTATAGATACAGCTGTTGCTTTACAGATAAAAGAGAGTTTGGAGCTTATTTTAGAAGATGTTTCTTTGCTTTTAGAAGTGATCAAAAAGCGTGCTTTGGAGCATAAAAACACCTTAATGGTAGGAAGAAGTCATGGAATTCATGGAGAGCCTATCACTTTTGGTTTGGTGTTAGCTATTTGGTATGATGAAATTTTGCATGCAAAAGAGCTTTTAGAACATGCAAAAGAAGTGATAAGCTATGGAAAAATCAGCGGTGCAATGGGAAATTTTGCTCATGCACCTCTGGAATTTGAAGAAGAAGTTTGTAAAAATTTAGGTCTTAAAGCTGCTCCTGTTTCAAATCAGGTGATTCAAAGAGATCGTTACGCTCAAGTTATTTCTGCTATTGCGATTTTAGCTTCAAGTTGTGAGCAAATCGCTGTAGCCATAAGACATTTTCAAAGAACTGAAGTTTATGAGGCTGAAGAGTATTTTAGTGTAGGACAAAAGGGAAGTTCAGCTATGCCACATAAAAGAAATCCCGTTTTAAGTGAAAATATCACAGGGCTTTGTCGTGTGCTTAGATCTTTTGTAACTCCAGCTTTAGAAAATGTTGCACTTTGGCATGAAAGAGATATATCTCATTCTAGTGTCGAAAGATTTATTTTGCCTGATGCTTTTATCACGGCTGATTTTATGCTTATGCGTCTTACAAATATGATTGATAAGCTTTTGGTTTATCCTGAAAATATGATGAAAAATTTAAATCTTACAGGCGGGCTTGTATTTTCAGGGAGGGTGCTTTTAGAGCTTCCATTTAAAGGCATTAGTCGTGAAGAAGCTTATAAAATAGTTCAAAGAAATGCTATGAAAGTTTGGGCGGATTTGCAAAATGGCAAGGCTGCTATCAATGAAAAAAATGAAAGTTTGTTTTTGTTGGCACTTTTAGAGGATGAGGATTTAAGAAAAAGTTTGAGCGAAGAGGATGTAAGAAAATGTTTCGATTATAACTACTATACAAAAAATGTTGATGCAATTTTTAAAAGAACATTTAAATAAAAAGCAAGGAAGGCAATGAAAGTTATTAAAAGAAATGGTCGCACAGAAGAATTGGATATTTCTAAGATCAAAAAATGCACCTCTGATGCTGTAAAAGATTTAGAAGGTGTGAATTTAAGCGAACTTGAACTCGATGCAAAGATTCAATTTCGTGATGGAATTTCAACTGAAGAAATTCAAAAAACTTTAATTAAAACTGCAGTAGATAAAATAGATATTGATTGTCCAAATTGGACCTTTGTTGCAGCTAGACTTTTTTTATTTGATTTATATAAAAAAGTTAATGGTATGAATCGCTATAATCATTTGCGTGAGTATTTTGAAAAGGGCGAAAAAGAAGGAAGAATTTTACTTGGTCTTAAAGAAAAATACGATTTAGATGATTTAAATGCTTATATTAAACCTGAACGCGATATGCAATTTACTTATCTTGGTATTAAAACTTTATATGATAGATATTTGATTAAAGATAGTAAAGGTATGCCTATAGAACTTCCTCAACAAATGTTTATGGCCATTGCGATGTTTTTAGCGCAGAATGAATTTAATCCTCAAGAATGGGCGAAGAAATTTTATGATTTAATTTCTAAATTTGAACTCATGCTTGCAACTCCGACTTTATCTAATGCAAGAACAACGCGCCATCAGCTTAGTTCTTGTTATATAGGTTCAACTCCTGATAATATTGAAGGTATTTTTGATTCTTACCAAGAAATGGCTTTGCTTTCCAAATTTGGTGGCGGTATAGGTTGGGATTGGTCTAAAGTGCGTGCTATGGGTGGAAGCATAGATGGACATAAAAACGCTGCAGGAGGGATTATACCTTTCTTGAAAATTACTAATGATATTGCCGTGGCAGTAGATCAACTAGGAACCAGAAAAGGAGCTATAGCCGTTTATATAGAACCTTGGCACATGGATATAAGTGATTTTATTGATTTGCGTA
The DNA here is from genome assembly GCF_001762835.1 of Campylobacter sp. BCW_6466. Classification (NCBI taxonomy): domain Bacteria; kingdom Pseudomonadati; phylum Campylobacterota; class Epsilonproteobacteria; order Campylobacterales; family Campylobacteraceae; genus Campylobacter; species Campylobacter sp. BCW_6466. The sequence continues at coordinate 14,859 of NZ_MJXO01000028.1, read as the reverse complement.
AAAATTCAGGTGAAGAAAGACGCCGTGCTCATGAACTTTTCCCTGCTTTATGGATCAATGATCTTTTTATGAAGAGAGTAAGAGCTAATGATAAATGGACTCTTTTTGATCCTGCAGATACAGCGGATTTGTGTGATTTATATGGCGAGGCTTTTGAAAAACGCTATGAAGAATATGAAAAAGATGAAAGCATTACCAAAGAAATCGTAGAAGCTAAAGAGCTTTGGAAGAAAATTTTGCTAAATTATTTTGAAACAGGCTTGCCATTTTTATGTTTTAAAGATAGTGCTAATAGAGCAAATCCAAATGCTCATGTAGGAATTATTAGAAGTTCAAATTTATGTACTGAAATTTTTCAAAATACCGAGCCAAATTATTATCAAATTAAAGTAGTTTTTGAAAATGGAGATGAGCTTCATTTTGATGAAGAACAAAAGGTCGTAATCGATGGGGGATATGAAAAACCAGCTAAAAAAATCTCAACTTTAGATAGTATTGATGGTAATAAAGTTTATATAGTAGAAAAATATAAAAATGATGGAAAAACAGCCGTTTGTAATCTAGCAAGTATAAATCTTAGCAAAGTATATACCAAAGAAGATATAGAGCGTGTTGTGCCAACGGCTATTCGTATGCTTGATAATGTAATTGATTTAAATTTTTATCCTCATAGAAAAGTAAAAGATACAAATTTAAAATCTCGCGCCATAGGCCTTGGAGTCATGGGTGAGGCACAAATGCTTGCTGAGGCTAAGATTCATTGGGGAAGTGATGAACATTTAAATAAAATCGATGAAATTATGGAGCAAATTAGCTTTGAGGCTATTAATGCGAGTTCAAATTTAGCTCTTGAAAAAGGTTCTTATGAAGATTTTGAAGGATCAAACTGGAGCAAGGGGATTTTTCCTATTGATGTAGCAAGTCCTAAGGCTAAAGCTTTAACTTTAAGAGAAGGTTTATTTGATCAAAGTGAATGCGATTGGGTTAAACTTAGAGAAAAAGTTAAAAAAGATGGTATGAGAAATGGTTATTTGATGGCCATTGCACCTACTTCTTCTATTTCTATCTTGGTAGGCACTACGCAGACTATAGAACCTGTTTATAAAAGAAAGTGGTTTGAACAAAATTTAAGTGGTATGATACCTGTTGTTGTGCCAAATTTAAGTCTTGATACTTGGCAATACTATACTCCAGCCTACGAACTTGATCAAAAAATTCTTGTAAAGGCTGCTGCTGTGCGTGGTAAGTGGATCGATCAAGGGCAGAGTTTAAATATCTTTTTGTCGCTCGATAAAGCAAGTGGGGGATATTTAAATGAAATTTATCAACTCGCTTGGGAGCTTGGAGTAAAATCTACTTATTATTTAAGAAGTGAAAGCCCTGATAGTGAAAAAGTCAATGTTGCAGATCGTAGCATAGAATGTGAAGGTTGCCAATAAATACTAAAACCCAATGAAAAGCATTGGGTTTTAAAAGATTAAGAATTGTAAATTTCTTTATCTAGAGCTTTTAGATTTTTTGCAGTACAAAGTGCCGAAGTCATAGCTCCTGAGACATTGCTTGCTGTTCTTGCCATATCTATAATAGGATCTATGGCTAAAATCAAACTTAGCATGACAAAATTATTACCAAATCCAATCCCTGCTAGCATAATAGAAGCTGCCATAGTTGCGCTTCCAGGCACCCCAGCTATACCCAAGGATCCAATAACAGCTACCAAAACTATCATTAAAGCAAATGTAAAATCAATATGTGTATGTGTAGCAAAAGCTACAAAAACTGCCGCTAAAGCTGGAAAATATCCTGCACAACCATTAAGTCCTGTTGTTGTACCTATAGATGCTACAAAATTAGCTATAGCTGAATTAACTCCAAATTTATTTTGCAAAGTTGAAGTGGTCATAGGCAAAGCGCCTAAAGAGGATCTTGAGCTAAATGCAAATAACCATACAGGAAAGGCTTTTTTTGCATATTTTATAGGGTTTAGCCCTTGTGAAGCAAGAAGTAAAAAATGCACGCCGAACATTATAAACATAGCTATATAAATAAGTATTATAAAAAGTCCAGCTGTTTTGATAGCTTCAAAACCATTGCTTAAAAGCACATTAGCCATCATACAAACTACAGCATAAGGCATAAATCTAATAACTGTAGCAGTCATGTTTATCATAATATTATAAAAGGTTAGGATAAAATTATGAAAACTTTTAAAGGCTTGTTCATACTCTTCTTTTTTAGAAATTTTTTTAGCACTAATTCCTATAAAAAAAGAAAAAATGACAATAGCTATAATATTTTCTTTATTAATAGCTGTAATGATGTTGCTAGGTATTAGCCCTAGTATAATATTTGAAAAAGTTTGAATTTCGCGAATTTGTTTATCTCCTTCATGTATAGCAAAATTACTTCCTAAATCAAAACTATAACCTAAAAATATACCCAAGGTTGCAGCTATGGCTGTGCTAAAGAGTATCCAAAAAAGACTTATTCCAAGCAAGGAGGATATTTTGATATTTTTATCAATTTCTATAATTACTTTTATAATGCAAATGCTTACAAGAGGAACAACTAGCATTTTTATAAAAGCTACAAAAACAGAACTTACAAATGCAAACCAATGTTTTGTTTCACTATACCAAAGAATATTACTTGCTTCTTTAGCATCTGGAAAATTTGCCAAATATTGCAAAGCAAAACCAAACCCCAAACCCATTAAAAGCGCAAATAGCATGCGAAGAGAAAAATTGATTTTTATATCCCGCATTTTTTTTAATGCGTAAAAAACAACGCAAAGCATAGCAAGAGTAGTTATAGTATGAGCTTGTGAAATCATTAGAAAATCTTGAAAAAATTGTTTATCCATAAAAAGTCCTTATAAGAAACTATAATCAAGCACAAGGTATATGAAAATATACTTGCATAAAGCTTGATTTTATAAATGGTAGCATAAAAATATTTTAAATAAGATAAAATTAGTATGATTTATTCTATATCTTTATGTAGGCAATGTTCAAATATAAATTTGTGTTCTTGTGGTAAGGCTTCAAATAAAGCATTTGCTAAATTTCTAATCTCCCAAAGAGCTGATTTTGAACTACGCAAAGATATGAAATTTTGCAAACTTCTTGCATTAATCGTTAGTGTAAGTTCGGTTTTATAACTTTCTGGTAAGCAGTATTTGGCTATATCTAGACTAATGCTTTTTTGTAAAATAGTGCGTAAATTTTCTAAGGCTTTAATACTTGCGTTATCAACCTCTTCATTGCCACAAAGCACAAGATAACGGCTTGCATTTTCAAAATCTCCTGTTTTAAATTCAGCTTCATTGCGAAGTTCTTTTAAGGTATAACGCGTGCTTTTTACACTAGGACTAGTGTGACGGTGTCTTGCAACTTCTTGCAAACAAGCTCTTGAAATTCCTTGTATATAAAAAGTATAGTTTAGATGTTCTAAGGTTGAAGCGTGTTTGAATTTATTACCCACGCGATCGATAAGTTCTTTATCTTTTTCGCCACCGCAATCGCCTTTTTCAAAGCTTTGCCAACAAGTTCTTGTTGCATGAGAACAAATAGATAATGGAGTGTGAAAAAGTAAAGTGATTTGCATGCTTATTCCTTTTTTGATAAAAATATTTTTTATAATTCTTGCATTTTTTACTTAAAATTCTAATGAAATAAAAAGTTTTATCAAGCTATAATTAGATAAAAAAATAAGGCTTATTATCAATGAAACAAACAAAATATATTTTTGTAACAGGCGGAGTTTTAAGTTCTTTGGGTAAAGGGATAGCTGCTGCTTCTATCGCAACACTTTTAAAAAATTCAGGGCTTAAAGTGAGTATTTTAAAAGCTGATCCTTATATCAATGTCGATCCAGGCACCATGAGTCCTTTTGAGCATGGGGAAGTTTTTGTAACTGATGATGGAGCAGAAACGGATCTTGATTTGGGACATTATGAGCGTTTTTTGGATGAGAGTTTATCTCAAGATAATAACTTTACTACAGGACGCGTTTATCAAAGTGTGATTGAAAAAGAAAGGCGTGGAGAATATCTTGGCAAAACCATTCAAGTTATCCCTCATATAGTAGGAGAAATCAAAGATCGCATTAAAAAAGCAGGAGAAGGCAAAGATATACTCATCGTTGAAATAGGCGGAACTGTTGGGGATATAGAAGGCTTGCCTTTTTTAGAAGCTATTCGTGCTTTGCGTTTGGAAGTGGGTAAAAATAATGCTATGAATATTCATCTTACTCTAGTACCGTTTATCAAGGCTACAGGAGAATTAAAAACAAAGCCAACTCAACATAGTGTAGGCGAGTTAAGACGCATAGGCATTAGTCCTGATATGATTATTTGTCGTAGTGAAAAAGCTCTTGATAGAGATTTAAAAGATAAAATTGCTATTTCTTGTGGGGTGGAAAAAAATTGCGTGATAGAAAGTGTTGATGCGGCTAGTATTTATCAAATTCCACTTAATTTTTTAAAGCAAGATATTTTAAGCCCTATTGCTGAAATTTTGGATTTGAAAAATTTAAAACCTAACATGGAAAATTGGGACTCTTTGGTAAAAAGAGTTATAGCTCCAAGCAATGAAGTTAAAATCGCTTTTGTAGGCAAATATGTGGATTTAAAAGAAAGTTATAAAAGCCTTACTGAAGCTATTATACACGCAGGTGCAGCCCTAGATACTAAAGTGGAGTTAAAATGGGTAGATAGTGAAAAACTTGAAAATATGGAAAGTTCTGAAGTATTTAAAGATGTGAGTGGAATTTTGGTTGCTGGGGGATTTGGATATCGTGGTGTAGAAGGTAAGATAAAAGCCATTCAATACGCAAGAGAAAATAAAATTCCTTTTTTAGGAATTTGTTTAGGTATGCAGCTTGCTTTGGTGGAAGTTGCTAGAAATGTATTAAAACTTAAAGATGCAAATTCAAGTGAATTTAATGAAAAATGCCAAAATCCTGTGGTTTATTTGATTGATGAATTTATGGATACAAATGGAGAAAAACAAATTCGTACTGCAAAAACTCCTTTAGGTGGAACTATGCGTTTAGGGGCTTATAAATGTGATATCAAGGAAAAATCCCTTTTGGCTAAGGTTTATAATGAAGTAAAGAGTGTAAAAGAACGCCATCGTCATCGCTATGAAGCAAATCCAAAATATAGAGCAGATTTTGAAAAACACGGTTTGATTGTAAGTGGTGAAAGCAAAGGATTGATTGAAGCAGTTGAGCTTAACTGTCATCCTTTTTTCTTGGCTGTGCAGTTTCATCCAGAATTTACATCAAGACTTGAGCATGTTAATCCTGTGATTTGCAGTTTTATCAAGGCAGCTATAAACTATGAAGATAATTAATAAAAATGAAATTAAAAAAATTTTGGCTTCACGCTTTGAAAAAGATTTGCATACCAAACTTTGTGATCTGCCTTTGCCATGCTGTTTAAAGGATGCATATAAAGCAGCTAATCGCATCAAAGAAGCTGTAGAAAAAAATGAGAAAGTCGCCATAGTAGGAGATTATGATGTTGATGGAATCATTTCTTGTGTTATTATGGCAGAATTTTTCGATGATATAGGTTTTGATTATATAGTAAGAATTCCAAATCGTTTTAAAGATGGATATGGATTAAATGCTGAGATCATCAACGAACTTGATGTAAATTTAATAATAACAGTAGATAATGGAATAGCTGCTCTTGAAGCAGCCAAACTCTGTAAAGAAAAAAATATAGATTTGATTATCACTGATCATCATATGCCTCAAGATGTTTTACCTGATGCTTTTGCCATTATCAATCCAAAGCAAAAAGATTGTGATTTTCCAGAAATTGAAATTTGTGGAGCTCAAGTCGCATGGTATTTGATAGCGGCTTTAAAAGAGGTGTGCAAGCTTAAATATGACATGTGTAAATTTTTAGAACTTTTGGCGATTGCAATTGTTGCAGATATGATGGAACTTAGAGATTTAAATCGTGCTTTAGTAAGGCGTGGCATAGATCATATTAACAAATCTAAAAGGGCTGCTTTTAGGGCTATTAAGCATTATTATCAAAAGGATAAATTTGCTCTTGATAATATAGGATTTTTAATTGCTCCGCTTATAAATAGTGCTGGAAGAATGGATGATGCAAGTATTTCTTATGAATTTTTACACACTAAAGATTTTAATAAAGCTTTAGAATATCTAGAGCAAATTGTTAGTTTTAATGAAAGTCGTAAAGATGAGGAAAAACAGCTTTTTGAAGATAGTTTAAATCAAATCGATGAAAACGATTCTTGTATTGTGGTATCGGGTTTAAATTGGCATGAAGGTGTTTTAGGGATTGTGGCAAGTCGTTTAGCTAAACATTTTAATAAACCTGCTTTTGTATTTTCTCAAAGTGAAGAACACTTAAAAGGTAGTGCAAGAAGTGTTGGCAAGATTGATATTTTGGCTTTAATTTCTAAGACAAATTCTATATTAAGCAATTATGGTGGTCATAAAGGTGCTGCTGGAATCAGTTTAAACTCTGAAAATTTTGAACAATTTAAAAATAAAATCAAAAAAGAATGTTCGCAAATTTCTGAAAGTGAATTTTTGGATACGGATGAAATTTTAGGAATCTTAGAACCTAGCGAAATTGATTTTGAAATGCTTGAAATTTTAGAATCTTTTGAACCTTTTGGACATAAAAATCCACGACCTTTTTTTGTTTTAGAAAATCTTTGTGTAAAAAATAAAAAACTTCTAGGTAAAGATGAAAAACACTTAAAGCTTATTTTAACCAAGGAAAATAAAACCATAGAAGCTTTATTTTTTAATTTTGATAAAGAGCCAGAATTGAATCAAAATATTTCTTTGCTTGGAAGTATTTCTAAGAATGAATTTAGGGGAATGGTAACTCCACAGTTTGTTATTAAAGAAATTTTATAAATTTTATAAAATTTTTATTTATTATTTATTAATATTATATAAGTTTCATTAATGAAACGAATTTTAACAAAATAAGGGGAGAAATGTGAAAAAGTTACTATTATGTGTATTAGTATTTTTATCTATAGGAGCATGTATGGCAGAAGCTAAACCAAAGATTGCTATTTTAGCAACAGGTGGAACTATAGCAGGTTCTATTGATAGTGCTGTTGCTACAACAGGTTATACAGCTGGGGTTGTTGGTATAGATGTTTTAATCAAAGCGGTTCCACAAATTCAAGATTTAGCTAATATTAGTGGGGAACAAATAGCAAATATTGATAGTTCAAATATGCGTGATGAAATTTGGCTAAAGCTTGCTAAAGAAATCAATAAGCTTTTTGCTGAAGGGGTGGATGGTGTGGTTATAACTCATGGTACTGATACCATGGAAGAAACTGCTTATTTTCTAAATTTAACCATTAAAAGTGATAAGCCTGTAGTTTTAGTTGGCGCTATGCGTCCATCAACTGCTATAAGTGCAGATGGGCCAAAAAATCTTTACAATGCTGTAGCATTAGCTGCTGATAAAGAGTCTAAGGGCAAGGGTGTTATGGTAGCTATGAATGATAAAATTTTAAGTGCCAGAGGTGTAGTAAAAACCCATAGTTTAAATGTTGATGCTTTCTCTTCTCCTGATTTTGGGGATTTGGGTTATATAGTAGATGGTAAAGTCTTTTTCTATAATAATGTTACTAAAGCTCATGCAAAAAACGCTCCTTTTGATGTAAGCAAACTCACAAGTTTGCCAAAAGTAGATATTCTTTATAGCTATTCAAATGATGGTAGCGGTGTCGCTGCAAAAGCTCTATTTGAACATGGAACTAAGGGCATAGTTGTTGCAGGAAGTGGTGCAGGAAGTATACATGAAGATCAAAAAAATGTTTTAAAAGAGCTTATAAAAAAAGGACTTGATGTTGTTGTAAGTTCAAGGGTTGTAGCAGGTCGTGTTGCTGTGAGTGATTCAGATGAAAAATTAGGTTTTATTAGTGCTGAAGATTTGAATCCTCAAAAAGCAAGAGTTTTGCTTATGTTAGCGCTTACAAAAACAAGTGATCCTAAAAAAATTCAAGAGTATTTTTTAAAATATTAAAATTTTTTAAATATTTCTAAACTTAGGGAATTTATCTTCCCTAAGTCAAGCCTTTTAATCCTAATAATAGTATATTATATCTTGCATTTTTTATTATCATTAAAATATAGCCCCCATTTTTTAACCCACCAAATACTTATATAAATACTTACACAAATATTTATATTATTTAATCCCCTTTTAAGTTTAATTGGTTATACTTTCATTTCCTTTTTTTGAAAAAAGGACTTAAAATCTTTTAAATTATAAAGTTTCACTAACTGAGTAGATTTTATAAATTAACTTTATTTTAGATTTTTTAAGTTTTTAAATTATTTAAGTTTTTAACTTTCTTAATTTTTTAATTTAAAACTAAAAGCTTTTTTATAAATCTTGTTTTTTAATTTAAAAACTTTTCATTTAAAAATGATTTTTTGTTTTGTTCTTTTAACTTAGTATTGTTATTCAAATCTTATTAGTCAATCTTTGAAATCTAAATAAGTGATCGATTGAGCCAGAAAGATTTAGGCATAAGTAATTATGTAAAATCTATTCAATCTAATTTAAAAAGATTAAAAGCTTTTCTTTTAATCTTTTATAGCTTTTTCTTTGAAGAAAAAGATTAAACTATCTATAAAAGTAATAAGGTTTATCTCTTTAATGTAATCTAAGTAGTTTATCTATATTAGGTTGGCGGGGTAGGCCTTTAGCTTGCTTCTTAGTCAAGGCTTTGCCTTGATGCTAAAGAAGGTTTATTATGGAGAGTTTGATCCTGGCTCAGAGTGAACGCTGGCGGCGTGCCTAATACATGCAAGTCGAACGATGAAGCTTTTAGCTTGCTAGAAGTGGATTAGTGGCGCACGGGTGAGTAAGGTATAGTTAATCTGCCCTACACAAGAGGACAACAGTTGGAAACGACTGCTAATACTCTATACTCCTGCTTAACACAAGTTGAGTAGGGAAAGTTTTTCGGTGTAGGATGAGACTATATAGTATCAGCTAGTTGGTAAGGTAATGGCTTACCAAGGCTATGACGCTTAACTGGTCTGAGAGGATGATCAGTCACACTGGAACTGAGACACGGTCCAGACTCCTACGGGAGGCAGCAGTAGGGAATATTGCGCAATGGGGGAAACCCTGACGCAGCAACGCCGCGTGGAGGATGACACTTTTCGGAGCGTAAACTCCTTTTCTTAGGGAAGAATTCTGACGGTACCTAAGGAATAAGCACCGGCTAACTCCGTGCCAGCAGCCGCGGTAATACGGAGGGTGCAAGCGTTACTCGGAATCACTGGGCGTAAAGGGCGCGTAGGCGGATTATCAAGTCTCTTGTGAAATCTAATGGCTTAACCATTAAACTGCTTGGGAAACTGATAGTCTAGAGTGAGGGAGAGGCAGATGGAATTGGTGGTGTAGGGGTAAAATCCGTAGATATCACCAAGAATACCCATTGCGAAGGCGATCTGCTGGAACTCAACTGACGCTAAGGCGCGAAAGCGTGGGGAGCAAACAGGATTAGATACCCTGGTAGTCCACGCCCTAAACGATGTACACTAGTTGTTGGGATGCTAGTCATCTCAGTAATGCAGCTAACGCATTAAGTGTACCGCCTGGGGAGTACGGTCGCAAGATTAAAACTCAAAGGAATAGACGGGGACCCGCACAAGCGGTGGAGCATGTGGTTTAATTCGAAGATACGCGAAGAACCTTACCTGGGCTTGATATCCTAAGAACCTTATAGAGATATGAGGGTGCTAGCTTGCTAGAACTTAGAGACAGGTGCTGCACGGCTGTCGTCAGCTCGTGTCGTGAGATGTTGGGTTAAGTCCCGCAACGAGCGCAACCCACGTATTTAGTTGCTAACGGTTCGGCCGAGCACTCTAAATAGACTGCCTTCGTAAGGAGGAGGAAGGTGTGGACGACGTCAAGTCATCATGGCCCTTATGCCCAGGGCGACACACGTGCTACAATGGCATATACAATGAGACGCAATACCGCGAGGTGGAGCAAATCTATAAAATATGTCCCAGTTCGGATTGTTCTCTGCAACTCGAGAGCATGAAGCCGGAATCGCTAGTAATCGTAGATCAGCCATGCTACGGTGAATACGTTCCCGGGTCTTGTACTCACCGCCCGTCACACCATGGGAGTTGATTTCACTCGAAGCCGGAATACTAAACTAGTTACCGTCCACAGTGGAATCAGCGACTGGGGTGAAGTCGTAACAAGGTAACCGTAGGAGAACCTGCGGTTGGATCACCTCCTTTCTAGAGTACAAAGTAATAAGTCTCACCACTATTACTTCAATATATAAACTCAATTGATTCTTGTTTAGATTTCAAAGATTGATGATAAAGCTAATTGTTTATGGGGAATTAGCTCAGCTGGGAGAGCGCCTGCTTTGCACGCAGGAGGTCAGCGGTTCGATCCCGCTATTCTCCACCATTTATTAAGGGCCTATAGCTCAGCTGGTTAGAGTGCACCCCTGATAAGGGTGAGGTCACAAGTTCAAGTCTTGTTAGGCCCACCATAAAAAAGATTTGAATAAAAAAGCTTTAAAATCTAAAGCAAGTATATAAAGTAGATTAAATATAAAATATAAACTCTATACTTAGATTTATTTTTTTATCTTTAACTATAAAAGAATATACTTTAATAGATATAAATAGCATATACATTATGTATTTATATTTATAATGATTATATTAATATATATACTTCCTTTAGGTTTTAAACCTAAATGTTCTTTTTAATTATCATTGTTAAGAGTCACAAGCAAGTTTTAATAAAAACAATTTTACAGGACTTGTTAAAGGATAAAACCTATTTATCTTTTCTTTGGTTTAACTTATATCTTTTAATTATCTTTATCTTTAAAATAAAGAGAATATTAGATTTAAGATTTATAAATTAAAGACAAGTTTCAAACTCACAGCTTAGTTAAGACTAAATCATTTAGTTTCTATATTAAGGTTTGAATGCTTTCCGTCTTAAGATAAAGAAGTCTTATCATAAAAACTTTAACAAGGAAGTGATGCGTTTTAGAATCAATAAAAAAGGTAGAAGTTAGGTTATATCTAACTTTTATGCAAATTGTTTTTTTAGTGATTAAGAATTGAAGCTTTATCTACATTAATTTTTTAATGAATGTTTAGTTTATTTCGTTTTAAGCCTAATATCTTTTAGGTTGGCGGGGTAGGCCTTTAGCTTTGGTTCTTTAAGATGAGCTTTGCTCATCTGCTAAAAGAACATCAAAAGGTAAGCTACTAAGAGCGAATGGTGGATGCCTTGACTGGTAAAGGCGATGAAGGACGTACTAGACTGCGATAAGCTACGGGGAGCTGTCAAGAAGCTTTGATCCGTAGATTTCCGAATGGGGCAACCCAATGTATAGAGATATACATTACCTATATAGGAGCGAACGAGGGGAATTGAAACATCTTAGTACCCTCAGGAAAAGAAATCAATAGAGATTGCGTCAGTAGCGGCGAGCGAAAGCGCAAGAGGGCAAACCCAGTGCTTGCACTGGGGGTTGTAGGACTGCAATGTGCAAGAGCTGAGTTTAGCAGAACATTCTGGAAAGTATAGCCATAGAGGGTGATAGTCCCGTATGCGAAAAACAAAGCTTAGCTAGCAGTATCCTGAGTAGGGCGGGACACGAGGAATCCTGTCTGAATCTGGGTCGACCACGATCCAACCCTAAATACTAATACCAGATCGATAGTGCACAAGTACCGTGAGGGAAAGGTGAAAAGAACTGAGGTGATCAGAGTGAAATAGAACCTGAAACCATTTGCTTACAATCATTCAGAGCACTATGTAGCAATACAGTGTGATGGACTGCCTTTTGCATAATGAGCCTGCGAGTTGTGGTGTCTGGCAAGGTTAAGCAAACGCGAAGCCGTAGCGAAAGCGAGTCTGAATAGGGCGCTTAGTCAGATGCTGCAGACCCGAAACGAAGTGATCTATCCATGAGCAAGTTGAAGCTAGTGTAAGAACTAGTGGAGGACTGAACCCATAGGCGTTGAAAAGCCCCGGGATGACTTGTGGATAGGGGTGAAAGGCCAATCAAACTTCGTGATAGCTGGTTCTCTCCGAAATATATTTAGGTATAGCGTTGTGTCGTAATATAAGGGGGTAGAGCACTGAATGGGCTAGGGCATACACCAATGTACCAAACCCTATCAAACTCCGAATACCTTATATGTAATCACAGCAGTCAGGCGGCGAGTGATAAAATCCGTCGTCAAGAGGGAAACAACCCAGACTACCAGCTAAGGTCCCTAAATCTTACTTAAGTGGAAAACGATGTGAAGTTACTTAAACAACCAGGAGGTTGGCTTAGAAGCAGCCATCCTTTAAAGAAAGCGTAATAGCTCACTGGTCTAGTGATTTTGCGCGGAAAATATAACGGGGCTAAAGTAAGTACCGAAGCTGTAGACTTGCACACAACTTAGATTATTTAAGTTGAGAATATAAAAAACTAAGTTATATGTTTTAAGTTATATTTTTACTGATTTTTATAGAGTAAAGATAGAAATAAAACTTAGTAAAATCAATAAAAATATTCTTAGGCTAAAGTTAAGTAGTTTAAGTTGTGTGCAAGTGGTAGGAGAGCGTTCTATTTGCGTCGAAGGTATACCGGTAAGGAGTGCTGGAGCGAATAGAAGTGAGCATGCAGGCATGAGTAGCGATAATTAATGTGAGAATCATTAACGCCGTAAACCCAAGGTTTCCTACGCGATGCTCGTCATCGTAGGGTTAGTCGGGTCCTAAGTCGAGTCCGAAAGGGGTAGACGATGGCAAATTGGTTAATATTCCAATACCAACATTAGTGTGCGATGGAAGGACGCTTAGGGCTAAGGGGGCTAGCGGATGGAAGTGCTAGTCTAAGGTTGTAGGAGCTTATACAGGCAAATCCGTATAAGAACACTCCGAGAACTGAAAGGCTTTTTGAAGTCTTCGGATGGATAGAAGAACCCCTGATGCCGTCGAGCCAAGAAAAGTTTCTAAGTTTAGCTAATGTTGCCCGTACCGTAAACCGACACAGGTGGGTGGGATGAGTATTCTAAGGCGCGTGGAAGAACTCTCTTTAAGGAACTCTGCAAAATAGCACCGTATCTTCGGTATAAGGTGTGGTTAGCTTTGTATTAGGATTTACTCCGAAAGCAAGGAAACTTACAACAAAGAGTCCCTCCCGACTGTTTACCAAAAACACAGCACTCTGCTAACTCGTAAGAGGATGTATAGGGTGTGACGCCTGCCCGGTGCTCGAAGGTTAATTGATGGGGTTAGCATTAGCGAAGCTCTTGATCGAAGCCCGAGTAAACGGCGGCCGTAACTATAACGGTCCTAAGGTAGCGAAATTCCTTGTCGGTTAAATACCGACCTGCATGAATGGCGTAACGAGATGGGAGCTGTCTCAAAGAGGGATCCAGTGAAATTGTAGTGGAGGTGAAAATTCCTCCTACCCGCGGCAAGACGGAAAGACCCCGTGGACCTTTACTACAGCTTGACACTGCTACTTGGATAAGAATGTGCAGGATAGGTGGGAGGCTTTGAGTATATGACGCCAGTTGTATATGAGCCATTGTTGAGATACCACTCTTTCTTATTTGGGTAGCTAACCAGCTTGAGTTATCCTCAAGTGGGACAATGTCTGGTGGGTAGTTTGACTGGGGCGGTCGCCTCCCAAATAATAACGGAGGCTTACAAAGGTTGGCTCAGAACGGTTGGAAATCGTTCGTAGAGTATAAAGGTATAAGCCAGCTTAACTGCAAGACATACAAGTCAAGCAGAGACGAAAGTCGGTCTTAGTGATCCGGTGGTTCTGTGTGGAAGGGCCATCGCTCAAAGGATAAAAGGTACCCCGGGGATAACAGGCTGATCTCCCCCAAGAGCTCACATCGACGGGGAGGTTTGGCACCTCGATGTCGGCTCATCGCATCCTGGGGCTGGAGCAGGTCCCAAGGGTATGGCTGTTCGCCATTTAAAGCGGTACGCGAGCTGGGTTCAGAACGTCGTGAGACAGTTCGGTCCCTATCTGCCGTGGGCGTAAGAAGATTGAAGAGATTTGACCCTAGTACGAGAGGACCGGGTTGAACAAACCACTGGTGTAGCTGTTGTTCTGCCAAGAGCATCGCAGCGTAGCTAAGTTTGGAAAGGATAAACGCTGAAAGCATCTAAGCGTGAAGCCAACTCTAAGATGAATCTTCTCTAAGCTCTCTAGAAGACTACTAGTTTGATAGGCTGGGTGTGTAATGGATGAAAGTCCTTTAGCTGACCAGTACTAATAGAGCGTTTGGCTTATCTTTAATAAAGCATCACTTCCTTGTTAAGGTTTTTATAAAGCTTTGAATGTTTTATATGAAATATTTATATAAACATTATGTTTTTAAGCTAATAAAATCTTTCAAGTAGAGTTTGTATTAGAACTTGCTCTTAACATTGTTTTTTAAGTATTCTATATAAAAACTTATCAAAGATAAAAGATAAGTAAAGAAGAAAGAAAAACAAAAGAAGAAAGAGAATAAAGAAAAAAGTAAAGAAATGAAAGATTAAGCTTTATTTTTTAAATTCAATCTTTCAAAGAATATTTAAATAACAATGTCCGTGATTATACAGATGTGGAAACGCCTTGCTCCATCCCGAACCAAGAAGCTAAGCACATCGTGGGTGATGATACTACGCCTTACTGGCAGGGGGAAAGTAGCTCATTGCGGACTTGTTAAATATCTTCATTACTTACTTTATATATAAATCCTATGTTTATTTTTATTGTTGTTTTAGATGATGCTTAGAATTGTGTTTAAAAAAGAGTTTGTTGCTGGTTA